>NZ_WHOV01000183.1:0-4339 GCF_009765395.1 Pseudomonas sp. BAV 4579
CCTGAAGCCCCCTCCTCCCCTGCATCCAGCGTGCCCGAGCCTCAGGCCGAGCGTGCGCCACGCAAGCCGCGCAATCCCGGCGAAGCCCGCAGCCAGGAGCCTCGGGCCCCGGCCGAAACACAGGAACCTCGTGCCCAGGCGGAGAAATCCGCCAAGCCGCGCCGCGAGCGCAGCCCGCGCAAACCCAAGCCGGTCGACACCTGGAAACTGGAAGACTTCGCGGTCGAGCCGCAGGAAGGCAAGACACGCTTCCATGACTTCAAGCTGGATCCGCGGCTGATGCACGGCATCCATGACCTCGGCTTTCCCTACTGCACGCCGATCCAGGCGGAAGTACTGGGCTTCACCCTCAAGGGCAAGGACGCCATCGGCCGTGCCCAGACCGGCACCGGCAAGACCGCCGCCTTCCTGATCTCGACGATCACCCAGCTGCTGACCACCCCGCCGCCCAAGGAAAGATACATGGGCGAGCCGCGGGCGCTGATCATCGCGCCGACCCGCGAACTGGTGGTGCAGATCGCCAACGACGCCCTGGACCTGGCCAAGTACACCGGGCTCAACGTCATGAGCTTTGTCGGGGGCATGGACTTCGACAAGCAGCTCAAGCAGCTCGAAGCGCGCTACTGCGACATTCTGGTCGCCACCCCGGGCCGCCTGCTGGACTTCAACCAGCGCGGCGAGGTGCATCTGGACATGGTCGAGGTCATGGTGCTGGACGAGGCCGACCGCATGCTGGACATGGGCTTCATTCCCCAGGTTCGCCAGATCATTCGCCAGACCCCGCCCAAGAGCGAACGCCAGACCCTGCTGTTCTCCGCCACCTTCACCGACGACGTGATGAATCTGGCGCGGCAGTGGACCACCGATCCGGCCATCGTCGAGATCGAGCCGGAGAACGTGGCCAGCGACACCGTCGAGCAGCACGTCTATGCCGTGTCCTCGAGCGACAAGTACCGCCTGCTCTACAACCTGGTCGCCCAGAACAACTGGGAGCGGGTGATGGTGTTCGCCAACCGGCGTGACGAGGTGAGGCGCATCGAAGAGCGCCTGACCAAGGACGGCATCAGTGCCGCCCAGATGTCCGGCGACGTCCCCCAGCACAAGCGTATCAAGACCCTGGAAGGCTTCCGCGCCGGCAAGATCCGCGTACTGGTGGCCACCGACGTGGCCGGGCGCGGCATCCACGTCGACGGCATCAGCCACGTGATCAACTTCACCCTGCCGGAAGACCCGGACGACTATGTGCACCGCATCGGCCGGACCGGTCGCGCCGGCGCCACCGGTACCTCCATCAGCTTCGCCGGCGAGGACGACTCCTTCGCCCTGCCGCCTATCGAAGCCCTGCTGGGTCGCAAGATCGGTTGCGAGATGCCGCCAGCCGAGTTGCTCAAGCCGGTTCCGCGGCAGCGTTGAGGCCAGCGCCCCTGCCACAGGGTTGTCCGCTGGTCCCTCAAGCACAGCCGGCACCTCTGCAGGGTGGATAACGGCGCAGCCTTATCCACCTGAAAGGTTGCGTGCCAGGTGGAAAACGCTGATGCGGGTTTCCACCCTATTTCGTCACCCCTTCGCCCAACGCCCCGCGGCATCCTGATCGCTGGCGCGGCCTTCCACCCAGCGCGGTCCTTCGGACGTATCTTCCTTCTTCCAGAAGGGGGCGCGGGTCTTGAGGTAGTCCATCACGAAGTTGCAGGCCTCGAAGGCCGCCTGGCGGTGGGCGCTGGCGGTGCCGACGAAGACGATGGGTTCGCCTGGCTCCAGGCGGCCGATGCGATGCAGGATATCGACCCTGAGCAGCGGCCAGCGCTGATTCGCCTCTTCGACGATGCGCGCCAGAGCCTTTTCGGTCATGCCGGGAAAGTGTTCGAGAAACAACCCGCCGACGTCCCGGCCGTCGTTGAAGTCCCGCACGTAACCCACGAAACCCACCACGGCACCGATGCCGGTGTTGGCGGCATGCAGGGCATTGAGTTCCTGTCCGGGATCGAAGGCGTCGGCCTGCACACGGATAGTCATGCTCAACCTCCGGTCACGGTCGGAAAGAAGGCGACCTCGTCACCCTCGCGCAACGGCTCGGCCAGCCCGCAGAGCTCTTCGTTGCGGGCGCACATCAGACCGCGCTCGCCCAGGGTCTCGGCCCAGATCCCGCCGCGCTGGACCAGGTGTTCACGCAGGTCGCCAACGGTGGCCAGCCCAGGCTCCCAGGCCAGGCTGTCCTCGGCGAGGCCCAGCACTTCGCGATAGCGGGCGAAGAATTGCACGCGGATCATGCCGGTTGCTCCTCGGCACGGAAGTGGCCACTCTTGCCGCCGTTCTTTTCCAGCAGCCGCACCGCCTCGATGGTCATGCCGCGGTCCACCGCCTTGCACATGTCGTAAAGGGTCAGGGCCGCGACACTGGCCGCGGTCAGGGCCTCCATCTCCACGCCGGTCTGGCCGGACAGCTTGCAGGTGGCGGTGATCCGCACCCCATCGGGGGCTTCGGCGACCAGCTGGACCTTGACACTGGTCAGCATCAGCGGATGGCAGAGCGGGATGAGGTCGGCGGTCTTTTTGGCTGCCTGGATGCCGGCGATACGCGCCACGGCGAAGACGTCGCCCTTGGGGTGGCCGCCGCTCTGGATCAGGTCGAGGGTTTCCGGACGCATGCGCACCCGGGCTTCGGCGGTGGCTTCACGGAAGGTCACCTGCTTGTCGGTGACATCGACCATGTTGGCACGGCCTTGGGAATCGAGATGGGTCAGCACGGCATGACTCCTGGAAAGGACCTGCCATTGTAGACCTGCGACTGGGGATTTGATCCCCGCCCGTGACCAGACGGGGATCGTGGGCTGTGTCTGAAAAGTGCCTACGCTCGGTCAGGCTGCGTTAAAAATCCGTTCGGAATGCTCATTTACCACTCGTAAACTCCGCTTCCTCACGGATTCTTGCCTTGCCTGACCTTCGCTCGGCTACTTTTCAGACAAGCTCTAGCACTTACAGATGGGACTCCGCGTATTCGGCGAGAATGGACCGGGGTACGCCCTGCAGGGTGATGTGCACTCCGTGGTTGAAGCCCTTGAAGCGCTCGGACAGGTAGGTGAGGCCGGAGCTGGTGGCCGAGAGATAGGGCGTATCGATCTGCGCCAGGTTACCCAGACAGATCACCTTGGAGCCGCTGCCGGCCCGGGTGATGATGGTTTTCATCTGGTGCGGGGTGAGATTCTGGCATTCGTCGATGAGAATCAGACTCTGCTGGAAACTGCGACCGCGGATGTAGTTCAGCGACTTGAACTGCAGCGGTACCTTGCTGAGGATGTAGTCCACGCTGCCGTGGGGGTTGTGATCATCCATGTGCAGGGCTTCGAGGTTGTCGGTGATGGCACCCAGCCAGGGCTCCATCTTCTCGGCCTCGGTCCCGGGCAGGAAGCCGATGTCCTCGTCCAGACCCTGGACGCTGCGGGTAGCGATGATCCGCCGGTATCTCTTGGTGACCATGGTCTGCTCGATGGCCGCGGCCAGCGCCAGGATGGTCTTGCCCGAGCCCGCCGCGCCGGTCAGGTTGACCAGATGAATGTCAGGCTCCAGCAGGGCGAACAGCGCCAGCGCCTGGTAGATGTCCCGCGGTTTCAGCCCCCAGGCTTCCTGGTGCATCAGGGGTTCCTGATGCATGTCGAGCAGGATGACCTCGCCGTCGCGCACCGCCTTGACCCAGCCGACGAAGCCCTGCTCGTCGAGCACGAAGTCATTGACGTTGAAGGGTGGCATCTCGGCCGACAGCTGTACCCGGTGCCAGACGCGACCCAGCTCCTGCCGGCTTTCCACCTTGCTCACGTTATCCCAGAAGGACCCCGGCAGATTGTGGTAACCCTGGGACAGCAGGGAGACGTCGTCGAGCAGCTGGTCGGTCTGGTAGTCCTCGGCGGCGATGCCGCAGCCACGCGCCTTGAGGCGCATGTTGATGTCCTTGGTCACCAGCACGACCCGCTCCTGGGGATGCTGGGTGCGCAATTCGACGAGCTGGTTGATGATGCGGTTGTCGTTGATGTCGTCGGGCAGGCAGGCCATGGGGCCGGCGCGGCGGCCCATGAGAATGGACAGTCGCCCCTTGGCCTCGCCCTTGCCGCGGGGAATGGGTACGCCCCGCTCGACGTCCTCGGGCGAGGATTCGGCGAGCACACTGTCGATCAGGCGGATAGCCTGCCGGCACTCGGCGGCAACGTTGTGCTTGCCGGTCTTGAGCTTGTCGAGTTCCTCCAGGACCGTCATGGGAATGGCGACGTGGTGCTCCTCGAAATTGAGCAGCGCGTTCGGGTCATGGATCAGTACGTTGGTGTCGAGCACATAGAGGGCTGTCTCTTATA
>NZ_WHOV01000184.1:0-1033 GCF_009765395.1 Pseudomonas sp. BAV 4579
CAAGTACCGCGAGCTCTTCGCCAAACACCTGAGCCGGGTCACCGGCCTGAATCTACTGGCCTCGAATCCATGAAGCAGATCCTCACGCTCATCACCCTGCTCTTACCGCTGGCCGTCCAGGCCACCAGCCTCACCGTGGTCGAAGACCGCGGCGGCGTCTCCGCCTTGCCTTACTACCAGGGCATCAATCCTGAGCCTGTAACGGCGCAGCGCCAGGCACCGGTGCCGCAGCCCAGCATGGCGCAGGGATTTCCGGTGCGATCGCTGCGGCTGACGCCCGGGAATGTCCAGGGTCGCGCGCTCAACGCGCCTGGCCTGCAGCCCTTCTTCCTGGTCGGCGACGACGAGTTGTCTCGCCGGTGGCTGGCCAGCCGCGGAGAGACCCTACAGCGCCTCGGCGCCGTTGGCCTGGCCGTCAACGTCGCCAGTGCCGAACGCCTGGCGGTGATCCGCAGCTGGTCCGGCGGCCTGGCTGTCAGCCCTGTCGTCGGCGATGACCTGGCTACCCGTTTAGGGCTCGCCCACTACCCCGTACTCATCACCCCCACTGCCCTTGAGCAATAGGCGGCCCCAATGCCCAACTCTCAGGTTCCACACCCAGCCGCTGCTAGTGTCCTGAAACAGGATGCGCCTTCGGTGAGCCCACTTCAGGCCGAAGACGTCGGTCACCCCGTTACCTTTGGCCCAACACGGTCAGGGGCTTCGTTCTATCTGACGATGGTCATTCGCCTGCCCGACCATCAAAAAGCACGCGCCGCTCTGGTAGGTGACGTTGAGGTACTGGTCGAGCTCCATGGCGGCGAGGTCACTGGCCGCTCTATGGACGATGAGCTGACCCTCTGTGAGCGCTTCGAAGCAGCGCTGCCGCGTGGCAAAGCCGAGGCTATCCGCAAAGAGCACGCCGCGGCCCTGCCGCTGCCAGGCGCTGGCGAGCTGGAGCGCTGACCATGGCCCGCAATCATGCCCTGGACACACTGCTGCGGCCTGCGGTGGAGCTCTACACGGTGCAGGTGTGCTTGGCGATGGCCTTCCT
>NZ_WHOV01000185.1:0-1259 GCF_009765395.1 Pseudomonas sp. BAV 4579
CTTCTGCTCCCAGCGAAAGCCCTTGCCCACGAACAGCCGCTCATTGCTGACCGGGATCTCCTTGCTGGTCATGCTGTAGAACGACAAACGCCGGATATTCCGTCGGTAGCGCAGCACGCGCAGCGCCTGGCGCAAGCGGTAGATCCCGAAGCCGAGGAAGGCCACGGCCGTGACCAGGCCGAACAACGGCGTCAGGGCGACCGCCCAGGGCGCGAAGACGCACAGGAAGGCCATCGCCAGGCACACCTGCACGGTGTAAAGCTCCACAGCAGGCCGCAGCAGCGTGTCCAGGGCATGATTGCGGGCCATGGTCAGCGCTCCAACTCGCCAGAGCCTGGCAGTGACAGGGCCGCGGCGTGCTCTTTACGGATAGCTTCGGCTTCGCCACGCGGTAGTGCTGCTTCAAAGCGCTCACAGAGGGTCAGCTCATCGTCCATAGAGCGGCCAGTGATCTCGCCGCCATGAAGCTCGACCAAGACCTCGACGTCGCCTGCAAGCGCAGCGCGTGCTTTTTGATGGTCGGGCAGGCGAATGACCATGGTTAGATAGAACGAAGCACCTGCCCGTGTTGGACCGAAGGTGAAGTTTTCGTCCTGAGGGGGGCTCACCTCATACGCATCCTGTTGGTGGCTGATATCGGCAGCTGGGTATGGAGCCTGAAATCTGGGCACTGGGACGTCCTATTGCTCAAGGGCAGTTGGGGTGATGAGCACGGGGTAGTGGGCAAGGCCCAGGCGAGCGGCCAGGTCATCGCCGACGACAGGGCTGACGGCCAGGCCGTCAGTCCAGCTGCGGATCACCGCTAGGCGTTCGGCACTGGCGACGTTGACGGCCAGGCCAACGGCGCCGAGGCGCTGCAGCGTTTCGCCGCGGCTGGCCAGCCATTGCCGAGACAGGTCGTCATCGCCGACCAGGAAAAAGGGCTGCAGGCCAGGCGCGTTGAGTGCGCGGCCCTGGACAGTCCCGGGCGTCAGCCGCAGTGATCGCACCGGGAAGCCCTGCGCCATGCTGGGCTGGGGCACTGGTGCCTGGCGCTGCGCCGTTACAGGCTCAGGATTGAGGCCCTGGTAGTAAGGCAAGGCGGAGACGCCGCCGCGGTCATCGACCACGATGAGGCTGGCGGCCTGGGCGGCCAGGGGCAGGGTCAGGGCGAGCAGCGAAAGGACCTTGTTCATGGATTCGAGGCCAGGAGGTTCATGCCGGTCACCCGGCTCAGGTGTTTGGCGAAGAGCTCGCGGTACTTGGCGGCAGGCGCGCCG
>NZ_WHOV01000019.1:0-118610 GCF_009765395.1 Pseudomonas sp. BAV 4579
GCAGGGCGGGAGCGAAAAAGGCATGCGCCGGCTTGATCTGCATATCAAAAGTCCTTGAAAGCGGGGAAATGAGCATGCGCAGCGCGCCTTGTGGATCCGCACCGGCTCGAGCATAGGAACTATTATCAGACAAATATACTTACGTTCACGACTGTTTGTAAATAACCCAAGCGCCTTACTCGGGTATCTCGCCGGCGACTCCGACGTCTCGTGAAAACGGCTATGCCGACAAACGTCAGGCCAGTGCGACCGACCTCGGTAGCAGACCATGAGGCGGGAGGCGAGTTCTGCCGGGGAATCCCGGTGTCGCCCGCCTCGTCGGCAAAAACGACCAGGCATAAAAATGCCGGACGAATCCGGCATCTTTGGTTACAACCTGAGGGCGTCCCGTTACTGGCGCACGCCTTCGAAGGACAGCATGAATTCCACTTCCTGGGATTTCGGGCCGAGGTCCTTCTGGATGTTGAAGTCCTTGAGCTTGAGGGTGGTGGTGCCTTCGAAGCCGGCGCGGTAGCCACCCCAGGGATCCTTGCCCTCGCCCATGAAGTGGGCCTTGATGGTGACCGGCTTGGTCACGCCGTTCAGGGTCAGGTTGCCGGTGACGTCGGCGGTGCCGTCGCCGGTGGGGGTGACCTTGGTCGATTCGAAGCTGGCCTGGGGATGGGCGGCGACGTTGAGGAAATCGGCGCTGCGCAGGTGCTTGTCACGCTCGGCGTGGTTGGTGTCGACGCTGTCGGTGTTGATGGTCACCTTGACCTTGTCGGCGGACGGATCCTTGGCATCGAAGCTGAAGTTGCCGTCGAAGTCCTTGAAGGTGCCGTACAGCCAGCTGTAGCCCAGGTGCTGGATGCGGAACTGGATGAAGGCGTGCTGGCCCTGCTTGTCGATCTTGTAGTCGGCGGCCATGGCCTGGCCAGCGCCCAGCAGAGCGGTACCCAGGGCCAGGGCGGCAACGGTTTTCTTCAGCATTGGATGGAGCTCCAGGTGGTGGTGGGAAGCGAACATCAGGAAGGGGTATGGACCCGGCCGAGCATGCGGACCAGGGTGCCGTCGCGATCGACGAAATGGTGCTTGAGCGCGGCCAGCATGTGCAGACCGGCCAGGACGATCAGCGTCCAGGCGAACCAGAGGTGGATCTTGCCGGCGGTATCAGCCTGCTCCGGCAGGCCGCTCAGGGTCGCCGGGACCTTGAACCAGCCGAAGACATCGATGGCCACGCCATCGGCGGTGGAGATCAGGTAGCCGGCCACCATGACGCTGAGCATCAGCCCATAGAGCAGGAAGTGCCCGGCACCGGCGGCGCGGCGCACCAGGGGGCTGCCCTCCACCGGCGGTGGCGGACTGACCAGGCGCCAGAGCAGGCGCAGCACCAGGGCGATCAGCAAGAGGATGCCGGCGCTCTTATGCAGTTCGGGGGCGGTGTGGTACCAGGTGTCGTAGTAGTCCAGGGTGCGCATCCACAGGCCGGAGGCGAACATGGCGACGATCGCCAGGGCCATGACCCAATGCAGAACCAGACTTACCAGACCGTAGCGAAGGCCATCGTTGCGCCAGTGCATCGCTTTTCTCTCCTGAAAAAGCTTTGCCTAAGCCTAGCCGCAAACGTATCGATGGAAAGCGGAAAAAGTATCGAATCAATATCGAAGGAATCGATGGAGCGGACGGCGCGCCAAGGCCCCGTCCGCTCCGGCCCAGACGCTGCGCGATGGCAGCGTCCGAGCCTGGGTCGCGATCAGAACGACCAGTGGAATAGCTTCCAGAAGAAGCCGTGCTCGCCACTGTCCTTGGCCGGCGCAGCGGCGGCAGCCTTGGGCGCGACAGCGGGCTGGGCAGCGGTCTTGGCACTGGCCACCACCGGCACCACGGCCTTGCCGGCCTTGAGGTCGCGGACCTGGCCGGCAGCGCGCTGACCGCTGGCCAGGGCGCCTTCCAGGGTGCCCGGATGCAGCGGATCGGTGTGCTCGCCGGCGAAGATCACCCGGCCGGTGGGCTTTTCCCACAGCCGCCAGTAGCGGGTGATCTGGCCCGGGCCATAGGCCAGGTAGGCACCGCCCACGCCCGGATCGCGGCTGTAGCGGCGGACTTCGTAGCCGGAGAAGGCCCCCCGCGCCTTGGGATAGAAGGCGTGGAAGCGAATCAGCACCTGATCGACCATCTGCTTGTCGCCGAAGGCCTGCACCAGACGCGCGCTGTCGCCGGCCAGGTTGACCAGCACATTGGCGCCGCCCTTGACGTCCGGCTCCACCCACAGCATGCCCAGGCCCTGATCGCTGTAGATCTCGCCGCTCATGCGCGACTTGCTGTCCCACACCGGGGTCTTGAACTTGAGCAGGATCTGGTCGCGCCAGCCATAGGTGGTGCCCTTGATCGCCGCCTGCTGGGTAGCATCCAGCGCCGGGGTCATCTGCACCTGGCCGAGGGCGCGTAGCGGCACCGCCATCACCACGTAGTCGGCCTTGTAGCCGGTGGCACCGGCCTTGACCACGACACCGTCCTTGTCCTGGACGATGCTGGAGACCTTGTTGTCAGTCTTGATCGTCTTGATCTGCTTGACGAAGGCCTGGGCCAGCACCTCGCTGCCACCGGGCAGACGGGAGGCGCGCAGGTCCTTGTCATCGACGCCGCGATAGACACGGGTCTGCTGGGCCAGATAGAGCAGCGACAGCCGCGAGGGCTCGTCGTAGCGGACGCGGATGCGCTGGTTGATCAGCTGGCGCGCCACCGGCGGCAGATTCTGCTTGTCCAGCCAGGTGGCGGCGTTGATCTGGTCGAGGGCGTGCAGGGTCGGGGTGGCGGTCGGCTGCAGCGGATCGCTGATGGCGGCAGCCAGATCGTCCAGGGATTTGTCGACGCGCTTCAGGGCATCGGCCACGGCCGGCAGCTTCTGCGCCAGGTCTTCCTGGGAAAAGTACTGGCCTTCGATCAGATAGCCCGGGGTGCGCACGAAGGACGGCGCGTCCACGGTCTTGAGCTTGAAGGTGTCCAGGTAGTGGTTGAGCACCGGCTGGGCCTTGGTGTCGCCGATCCATTCGCTGGAGGCGAGACCGGAACGACCGCCGACGCGCGCGCCGGCTTCCAGCAGGGTCACGTTCCAGCCGGCCTGCTGCAGTTCATAGGCCGAGGCCAGACCGGCCATGCCGGCACCGACCACGATCACCGAGGGACCACTGGGCGCGACGGGTGCCGCGGCAGCCTTCTCCGGCGCCTTGTGCGGCTCTTTATGGGCCTTCTCGGCAGCGCCTGCGCTCAGGCTGGTAGCGAATACGCCGGCTGCCAAGCAGACGGTAAAACCTGTCCAACGCGACGACATCTTTTCTAGACTCCAGGGACCGGGAAACGGCGGTGGCGCAGCATACGCCAGCGGCCCCTGAGCCACTAGCTGCCACCACGACCGGCAATCGGCCCGCGCCTTGCTCCCGTCGCGCACCCTGGCTTAGGCTTGCGCCCCCTTTTTATCGCCGGGCCCATCGCCAGGAGACGCCAATGACCAATCACGACTGGATGCGCCGTGACCTGGAGGTGCTCTGGCACCCCTGCACCCAGATGAAGGATCACGAGCAGCTGCCGGTGATCCCGATCCGCCGTGGCGAGGGCGTCTGGCTGGAGGACTTCGACGGCAAGCGCTACCTGGATGCCGTCAGTTCCTGGTGGGTCAATGTCTTCGGCCACGCCAATCCGCGCATCAACGAGCGCATCAAGGCCCAGGTCGACCAGTTGGAGCACGTCATCCTCGCCGGCTTCAGCCACCAGCCGGTGATCGAGTTGTCCGAGCGCCTGGTCGCCCTGACCCCGGCCGGCCTCGACCGGGTGTTCTATGCCGACAACGGCTCCTCGTGCATCGAGGTGGCCTTGAAGATGAGCTACCACTACTGGCGCAACGTGGGCCAGCCGGAAAAGCGCCGCTTCGTCACCCTGACCAACAGCTACCACGGCGAGACGGTGGCGGCCATGTCGGTGGGTGACGTGGCGCTGTTCACCGAGACCTACCAGGGCCTGTTGCTGGACACCCTCAAGGTACCCAGTCCCGATTGCTACCTGCGCCCCGAGGGCCTGGACTGGGAAGCGCATTCGCGGCAGATGTTCGCGCACATGGAGCGCACCCTGGCCGAGCACCACGCCAGCGTCGCCGCGGTCATCGTCGAGCCGCTGATCCAGGGCGCCACCGGCATGCGCATGTACCATCCGGTCTATCTGCGCCTCCTGCGCGAGGCCTGCGATCGCTATGGCGTGCACCTGATCCATGACGAGATCGCCGTGGGCTTCGGTCGCACCGGGACGATGTTCGCCTGCGAGCAGGCCGGCATCCGTCCGGATTTCCTCTGCCTGTCCAAGGCCCTCACCGGCGGCTATCTGCCGCTGGCCGCCTGCCTGACCACCGATGCGGTCTACCAGGCGTTCTACGACGACTACCACACCCTGCGGGCCTTCCTGCATTCCCACAGCTACACCGGCAATCCGCTGGCCTGCGCCGCCGCCCTGGCAACCCTGGACATCTTCGCCCAGGACGACGTCATCGAAGCCAACAAACCCCTGGCCCGGCGCATGGCCGAGGCCACCGCGCACCTGGTCGATCACCCCCACGTGGGCGAGGTACGCCAGACCGGCATGGCCCTGGCCATCGAGATGAGCGCCGACAAGGCCCGTCGCACGCCCTATCCCTGGCAGGAGCGCCGCGGTCTCGCCGTCTACCAGCACGCCCTCTCCCGTGGCGCCCTGTTGCGGCCCCTGGGCAACGTGGTCTACTTCCTGCCGCCCTATGTCATCACCCCCGAGCAGATCGACTTCCTCGCCGAGGTGGCGAGCGAAGGCATCGAGCTTGCCACCCGCACCTCGGTCAGCGTCGCCCTGAGCGACCTGCACCCCAACCACCGCGATCCCGGCTGATCTGGAGTCCGCCATGCGTCTCACCCGCTGCCACCTCGACCTGCCCCTGGCCCTCGGCCACCTCGACCTGCCCGAGGCCCAGGCCCACTACCTGGGCCGCGTGCTGCGCCTGGCGCCGGGGGATGCCGTGCAACTGTTCGACGGCAGCGGCCGCGAATACCTCGGCCAGGTCGCCGCGGTGGGCAAGAAGACCCTGAGTGTCGAGCTGACCGAGGAACTGCCCGGCCAACCCGATTCGCCGCTGCGCATCCACCTCGGCCAGGGCCTGTCCCGCGGCGAGCGCATGGACTGGGCGATCCAGAAGGCCACCGAACTGGGCGTGGCCGAGATCACCCCGCTGGTCAGCGAACGCTGCGAGGTGCGCCTCAAGGACGAGCGCGCCGACAAGCGCCTGCAGCACTGGCGCCAGGTCGCCATCAGCGCCTGCGAACAGTGCGGTCGCTCCACGGTGCCGCTGATCCATCCGCCGCAGCTGCTGGCCGACTGGCAGGCCGGGCTGGACGCCGATCTCAAGCTGGTCCTGCACCCGGTGGCGGAGCCTCTGGAAAGCCATGCCCGCCCCACCCGCCTGGCCCTGCTGATCGGCCCGGAAGGCGGCCTGAGCGAAGCCGAAGTCACGGCTGCCCGCGCCGCCGGTTTCCAGCCGGCCCGCCTGGGACCGCGGGTGCTGCGCACCGAGACCGCCCCGGTGGTGGCCCTGAGCGTGGCCCAGCAACTCTGGGGTGATTTCCAGACCCCCTGATCCGCCCCCCGGGCCGCTGTCCTGCGGCGGTCCGCCCCTTTCCCCACGGATAGTTTTGGAGCCCCGGATGACCCTGCCCTCTCGCCCCTACGCCGCCTTCCTGTTCGACATGGACGGCACCCTGCTCACCAGCGTGGCCTCCGCCGAACGCGCCTGGAGCACCTGGGCACTCGGCCACGGCCTCGATCCGGCGGACGTCCTCGCCATGATGCACGGGGTGCGGGCGGTGGAAACGGTGCAACGCTTCGCCCCGGCGGGCGCGGACATCGACGCCGAGACCCGCGCCATCACCGAACTGGAGATCGCCGATGTCGCCGACATCCAGGAAATCCCCGGCGCGGCGGCCTTTCTCGCCATTCTGCCCGCCGGCAGCTGGGCACTGGTCACCTCGGCCTCCCGCCGCCTGGCCGAGGTCCGGCTCGCCGCGGCCGGCATGGCCCTGCCGCCGGTGATGATCTGCGCCGAAGACGTCACCCAGGGCAAGCCCGCGCCGGACTGCTTCCTGGCGGGTGCGCGCAAGCTGGGCGTGGCGATCGGCGACTGCCTGGTGTTCGAGGATGCCCACGCCGGCTTTGCCGCGGCCAAGGCGTCCGGCGCCGATGCCCTGGCCATCACCGCGACCCATCGCCAGCCGCTGGACCTGGGGCTGCCGACCCTGGCGGACTATCGCGGAGTCGCTGTCAGCCTGGATGAAAACGGCGGGATGCGCCTCACCCGGCAGTCCTAGAACACACCCGCGGCGGCCAGTCGTTCTTCCACCCCGATCAGATCGGGGATGCGCGCCGTGCCGCCTTCGTAAGCCACCGCGCCCAGCTCCAGGGCGGCCAGGGGCACCTCGGCGGCGACCAGCTCCGGGGTGATGCGCAACGAGCGCGGAATGCTGCGGATCAGCAGCGCCAGGAAGCGCACCCGCTCACGCCCACCCAGGGCGTTGAGGATGGCCACCCGCGCATGGCGATCGCCATCGAATTGCGCGGCACTGCCGCTGGACAGCGCTTCGAAACTGATCAGTGGCAGGCGCAGATCGCGCCAGGCGACCTGGCCCAGGCACCAGTCCGGCTGCACCGGCAGCGGCCGGATCTCGCGACAGGGCACCAGCTCGGCGACCGCCGCGTTGGGCAGCAGCAGGGTACGATCGGCCAGGGTCAGCAGCAGACCGGTCAGGTGTTCGGCGGGAGCGGCGGTCGACATGGGGAATTCCTCTAGCTTCGCTGCTCGGCCAGGCGCGCCACCAGGGCTTCGGCCAGGCCGCGGGGATCGGCGGTAAGGGTCGCAAGACCCGATTCGCGCAGGCTTTCCGGCATGCTCGGGGCGATGCAGGTGCTCGCCGACTGGGTCCAGAGCGTGCCACCGCGACGCCGCACATAGGGCGCCGAAGCGGTGCCGTCGTTGCCCATGCCGCTGAAGACGATGACCCCGCAGCGCGCGCCGAAGTGCTGCGCCAGGTTGAGCATCATCTGGCTGATCGACGGCGTATAGGGCTCGGGCCAGGCGCGCTCGACGATGTCCAGGGCACCCGAGGCGCGAAAGGTCAGCTCCTGCTGGGTCGGCACCACCACCACCTCGCCGCAGCGTACCGGCTCACCCGGGCGCGCGCCCTGGATATGCCACTGACTGTGCCGGCCGACCGCGCGCAGCAGGCTGGCGGCAAAGCCGTCGCCGATGTGCTGGGCATAGAGGAAGCCGACCGGCAGACCGCCCGGCAGGGCATCGAGAAAGGCCTTCACCGCCGCCGGACCGCCCAGGGAGGCAGCCAGCAACCAGACCTCGGGGGCCGGATCGCCGGCTGGCAGCGGCAGATTGGCCAGGGGTTCCGGCAGGGTCAGGCGCGGCGGTCGCGGCTGGTCCTGCAGCAGGGTTTCCAGGGCCGGGCCGACCGCCGCCACCGGATCGCCGATCAGCCGCTTGAGCTTGCCGATCAGGCGCTTCTCCCATTGGGTGAAGGGATCGGTGAAACGCTCGGGGGCCTGACCTTCGCCGAACAGGATGGGCACCTCGGCCCCCTCCAGCAGCGCGTCCACCAGTGGCGACTCCTCCGTCTGACTGAGGTCGATCAGCCACAGATCGGTCGCGACGGTGGGCCAGGCCGCTTCGTCGAAGCGCTCCGGATCGCTGTTGAGGACGACGTGATAGCCATTGTCGGCCAGCACCTGCTGCAGCACGTGGCGCTGCAGCGGACTGTCGGCCAGGATGGCGATGCGGGCGGTGTGTATCTCAGTCATGTTCCCTGACCAACCGATGGATGTGGGCCAGGAGTTCGCTCTCCTGGTAGGGCTTGCCCAGGTATTCGTTCACGCCCAGGCTCAGCGCCCGCTCGCGGTGCTTTTCCCCGGTCCGGGAGGTGATCATCACGATCGGCAGGTCCTTGAGGCGCGCGTCATGGCGCACCAGGGTCGCCACCTCGAAGCCGTCCATGCGTGGCATCTCGATGTCCAGCAGCAGGATGTCCGGCTGCCGCTCCTGCAACTGGGCGATGGCATCCACCCCGTCCTTGGCGGTAAAGACTTCCATGCCGTGGCGTTCCAGCAGGCGGCTGGTGACCTTGCGCACCGTGACCGAATCGTCCACCACCATGACCAGCGGCGGCCGGGTGACCTCGGCCACCGTGGCCGGACCCTGCGCCAGCCGGGCGAGTTCTTCGCCGCTGGCGCGCTGGCTGCGGATCATCGCCAGCAGGTCGAGAATCACCACCACGCGTCCGTCCCCCAGCAGGGTGGCACCGGACAGGCCCGGTACCCCGGCGAATTGCGGACCGAGACTCTTCACCACGATCTCCCGCGAACCGGCCACCGCATCCACCTGCACGGCTACCGCGTATTCGGCGGAACGCACCAGCACCACCGGCAGCGGCAGACTCTGGCCGCTCAGCTTGGGCTGCTGGCCGTTGTTGAGCAGATGGCCCAGGTAGCGCAGGTCATAGTGCTGGCCGCCGTATTCGAAGGTCGTCGCCCCCGGGCGGTAAAGGCGCTCGAGATCGGCCGCGGTCACCCGCACGATGCCCTCGATGGTGTTCAGCGGCACGGCATAGAGGTCATCGCCGGCATGCACCATGAGCGCGCGGTTCACCGACACGGTGAACGGCAGGCGGATGGTGAAGCGGGTCCCCTCGCCCGCCACGCTGTGGATGTCCATGTTGCCGCCGAGTTGCTTCACCTCCTGGTGCACCACGTCCATGCCCACGCCACGCCCGGAAATCTGGGTGACGGTCGGCGCCGTGGAGAAGCCGGACTCGAGGATGAATTGCAGCAGCTCATGATCGGTGAGTTGCGCGTCTTCCGCCATCAGGCCGCGCTCGATGGCCTTGCGGCGCACTGCCCCCAGGTCGATGCCCCGGCCGTCGTCGGCCAGGGTCAGGATGATGTCGCCGCCTTCACGGCGCAGATCCAGGCTGATCACGCCCTCGGCCGGTTTGCCGGCGCGTTGGCGCCCGGCGGCGTCCTCGACCCCGTGGTCGATGGCGTTGCGCAGCATGTGTTCCAGCGGCGGAATGATCCGCTCCAGCACCGTGCGGTCCAGCTCGCCTTCGGCATTGCCGACCCGCAGCTCGATTGGCTTGTCCAGTTCGCCGCTGACCTGGCGCACCACCCGGTGCAGCCGCGGCACCATGCGCTCGAACGGCACCATGCGGGTCTGCATGAGGCTTTCCTGCAACTCGGTGTTGACCCGCGCCTGTTGCAGCAGCAGGGTCTCGGCATCGCGATTGCGCTGGCCCAGGGTGTTCTTCAGATCCAGGAGGTCGGAAGCCGATTCGAACAGCGCCCGGGACAGCTGCTGCAGCTGGGAATAGCGATCCAGCTCCAGGGGGTCGAAATCCTCGTAGCCGGCGCGATCCACGTCTTCGTGGTGACGACTGATGATCTGCGCCTGGGTCTCGGTATCCAGCCGGCGCAGCTGATCGCGAACCCGCTCGATGGTGGCTTCCATCTCGCCGAGGGTGGTACCGATGTCGCTGACCTGCTGTTCGACGCGACCGCGGAAGATCGAGGTCTCGCCGGCCAGGTTCACCAGCTGTTCCAGCAACGCGGCCGGTACCCGCACCAGTTCCTGGGAGGACCGCCGCTGCGCCGCCTGCTGACGAACCTGCTGCAGGCGCTGCACGAAGGGCAGCGGCGCAGCCGCTGGCGCAGACGTCTCGGCCGCCACCATGACCGGTGCCGCGATGTCCTGCTCAGGCGATACGGCGAGCGGGATCACGACGCCGGACTCGGCGTCCGCGCCTGGCGTCTCGCTATTCCCGGCCAGGTCCACGGCCGCCGGCAGATCAGACTCGCTCGCGGCTTCTGCTTCCGCTTCGGCGGTCTCGACCGGCACCGGGGATGTACTCTCCGGAGCGGCGGCCGGCAGCGACAGCTGGGCGACCGCCAGCTGCAGTCCGTCGACCCCCTGGGTCGCCAGGGCGCGTACCCGCTCGCGATCGTCCTCGCTCAACCCCACGGCGAGCGAGCGCAATTCCGCCAGTTGCTGTTCCAGTTCATGGGCCTGCTCACCCAGGCCGTGCAGACCGGCCAGGCGCGCACCACCCTTGAGGGTATGCAGGCAGCGCAGCAACTCGTCCACCGCCACGTCGGGCGCGGCCGGCCAGTCCGCCAGGGCCTCGTCCATGCTGACCAGCAGGTCCTGGGCTTCCTCCATGAAGATTTCGAGGATTTCCGCATCGGTGTCGGCGTCGAAGACCGGTGCGGCGACCACGGGGGCGGCCGTCACACCGGCCGTCAGCGGCTCGCCGCGATAATCGCGCAAGGCCTCGATCAGGTCGCCAGCCGGCGCCGGGACCTGCCCCTGGGCCAGGGCTTCAAGTTGCTCGTGCAGGCGGTCGTGGCAGCGCTGCAGCAGACTGCCCAGGTCGGCACCGGGCTTGATCCTTCCCCGTGCCAGCCCCTCGTAGAAGGCCTCCAGGGCATGGGCCAGATCACCGATGGCATCCATCTCGGCCAGGCGCGCACCGCCCTTGAGGGTGTGCAGGTCGCGCAGCAGGGATTCCAGTTCGAGACTGTTGTGCGGCTCGGCTTCCCAGGCGCGCAGCGAGGTCGCCATGCTGTCGAGCAGGTCGCGACTCTCTTCGATGTAGATGGCCAGCAACTCGGCGTCGGGCCCCTCGTCCGCCGCCGGCGCGGTGGCCAGGGGCGCCGCCTCGGCAGCCGCCGGCTGGTCCGCGATAGCTTCGCCGAGCTCGGGCTCGCGCGGGGCAGACCCGCTGTCGTCCGGCTCAGGCAGGTCATCCAGATGACCGGTACGGATGCGCTGCAGGCGCTCGACCTGCTCGACATGCTCACTGACTGGATCACCCGCCGCCAGCTCTTCGAGCTGCGCGGCCAGGCAGCCATGGGCGTCCCGCAGGGGGTTGGCCAGTTCGGCGCCGCCGGCGAGACGGCCATCGAGCAGCCCTTCGTAGATGGCGTCCAGCTCCGTTGCCAGCTGCGCGACCGGCATCACCCCGGCGAGATGGGCGCCACCCTTGAGGGTATGCAGATCGCGCTGCAGGGTGCCGAGGTGGAAGCGCTGCTGCGGCTCCACCAGCCAACGCTTCAGGGCCCGGTCGGCGCTGTCCAGCAGGTCCTGGGCTTCCTCGAGGAAGATCAGCTGCATCTCCGGATCGACCGGCTCGCTGTCCGCCAACCGCGGCAGCGGCTCATCCGACGGCTCCGGCGACTCCAGCTCAGGCTCGGCTTCGGCTTCGGCTTCGGCGTCCAGCGCCAGCTCGGGTGCGACCGGCGTGGCCGTTGCCGGATCAAAAAGCTCTTCGGGTTCGGGCTCGGCCAGCAGGTTGGTGGCCGCCATGGGCAACCCGGCGAGAATGCCGGCCAGCAGGCCGCGCAGGCCCTGGATCCGCTCTTCGCTCGGCGTGGCCCGCATGCCACCGGCCAGCTGGTTGAGCATGCTGATCAGGGCTTCCTGGGCCTCCGCCGCTTCGCGGAAGAAGGCCTCGTCGGCGGGCAGCGAGCCGCTCGCCGCGGCGGCATAGACGACCTGCAGCGCTTCAGCGAGTTGCTCGACATCGGCCAGGCCGACCCGGGCGGCCCCATCGGCAAAGGTATTCAGCCGCTCGGCCAACAGATCCGCGCAGGCCGCCTGGTCACCACTGGTCCGCCAGGCATGCAGGCGCTCATCGGCCTCCAGCAACAGGTCCATTCCGGGCATGAGGAAATCGGTCAGCCGCAGGATGTCACGCTGCTCCGGCAGCGGTGCCTCGGGCAGCGGCAACTGGGGATCCAGCTCCTCCAGCAGCGCTTCGCAGGACGAGATGACGTCCGGCGCGCCTGCCAGCGGCGTTGCCAGCGCCCCTTCGTCGAGTTCGCCCAGGCGCTGCTCCAGCAACTCGGCACCCCGGGCCAGCAAGGCGCACTCGGGTTCGGCGAAGGCGACATGGGCGAGCTTGTATTCCTTGGCTAGCCGTTCCAGCGCGGACGCCAGCTCGGCCATCGGCGAACTGCCCGCCATATGGGCACTGCCCTTGAGGGTGTGCAGGGCACGCAGCAGATTGTCGGAGACCGGCTGGGCACTGCCGGCTTCGGACTGCTCGAGAAAGCGGCGCACGGTTTCCAGGTGCGCCTGGGCCTCGGTGCGGAAGATATCCAGCAGCTGGGTATCGGCTTCGGCGGCGACGGGTGCCGCGACCTCAGGCTCAAGCACCTCCGCTTCGGGGAGCGTCGCCGGCGCGGAGGCGACTGCGCTGCCTGGTGAGGTACGCGCGGGCAAGGCTTCGTTACGGGCCAGCGCATGAGCGGCGTGGGCCAGCCAGTCGACGTCGTCGCGCTGCCGCTGACGATTCTCGGCGTACTCCTCGACCAGCTCCGGCAGCAAGGCGCAGGTCTGCTCGACCACCGTCTGCAGGGCGGCGCTGTGGGCGACGCTAAGATCCAGCCGGCGATTGAACAGATTTTCCAGGGCCCAGGCCAATTCGCCGATGACCAGTGCCTGGACCATGCGGCCACTGCCCTTGAGGGTGTGAAAATTGCGCCGCAATTCACTCAGGGCGGTGCGCTGCTCGGGTTCGGCCTCCCAGATCGGCAGCCAGCGTTCCAGCTCCGCCTGGACCTCGCCGGCCTCTTCGATAAAGACCTCGCGCAGTTCGTCCTCGACCGGCTCGGCGTCGACCGCGGGTGGCAGCAGCGCTTGCGGCACCTGCGCCGCCGAAGGATTGATGGGATCGACCGGCGCGGCCAAAACCTCGGCGATCGCATCGGCATCGGCATCGGCGGTCGCCCGCGACAGGCTGTCCGCCTCGCGGTCGGCCAGCAGTTCCCTGGGTTCCGCGTGCGCGGACGCGGTCTGGCCAAGCGGCTCGTCATCTGCCCCCTCGACCGCTGCGTCTGCGTCCAGAAGATCGGCGGTCAGCGGCGCTTCCGCTGCGGCTGGCTCGAGTTCGGCAGGGGAAGCCTCGCCCGCCGCTGCAGGCTCCTCGACCGGCAGGGCGGCGAGCTCCAGCGCCTCTTCGGCCACTGGCTCCGCAACCAGGGGCTGGTCTTCCGGCAGATCCCGGGCCGGCGTCGCGACCTCGCTGGAGGCCAGGGGCGCCGCCTCGCCTTCGCCAGCCGCCCTGGGCGGATAGCCGAGGGCGATGAGACTCTCGTCGGCGATGTCGAGGATCATGTCGTGGGGCGTGGAGGGATCTTCCGCCAGGCGCTCCAGATAGTACTCGACGCTGGTGATGGCGTCGGCCAGGGTGTCCAGGCTCTGCCAGTCCGGCACGGCCTGCTTGCCCAGCAGCTGCTGGCAGATGTAGTCGTTGGCCGCCTGCACCTGGGCCGCGGCACGCTCCAGCGGGATCATCGCCAGGCCGCCGCGGACCTGGGTCAGCAACAGGGGCACCGACTCCAGGTGGACATGGTTCCACTGAGAGGCGATGAACTCGATGATGGCGTCCTTGGATTGTTCCAGGCCATTGCGCGCCTCGCGCACCACCACCCGATGCAGCTGATCGATGTCGGTGGTGGGCAGCCGGCTCTCTTCGGCATCGCCCACCTCGTTGCCGCTGACCATGCCGGCCAGGGTGGCTTCGACATAAAGCAGCGCCCCGGCGATATCCATCAGGGCGGCGTCACTGGCCTCGCGCACGCCCTCGGCCAGTTCGGCGACGGCTTCGTGTTGTTCGAGCACCACCTTGCGCGGCTGACCGAAGCCCAGCACCGCCAGGGTATCGGCGATCTGCTTGAGCGGCGCCAGCAGGCCACGCAGGCTGGCGGGCTGCTGGCGATCGCTGCGCACGAACAGGTCCAGGCTGTCCTTGATCTGCACCAGCTCTTCGCACAGCGCGGTCACCACCGAGCGCATGGCTTCGCGATCCGGACCGACGATGCGTGAGCGTTCGAAGCCCACCAGCTCGGCATCCGGCAGGGCCTCGTCGAGGCGATAGTGCGCCTTGAGCGCGGCGATGCGCGGACTCTGCACCGGCGCCTTGGCCAGGTAGAACAGCAGATTCTTCAGCAGATCGGCCGGCGCCGGCTGATTGAGGGTGGTCACCCCATCGATGATGAGTCGCTTGAGTTCGCGATCCAGTTGCCGCAACAGGCCGCGGATCGAACTGCTGTTGTCCAGCTCGCCGGCCTGCAGCAATTCGGTGAGGCCTGCGGCCACCGGCCAGAGCGCGCCGAAGGGCGAACCGGCGCAGAGCTGGTCCAGGCGCTCGAAGACCCGCAGCAGGTAATCCAGGTGCAGCTGGACATCGCGGTCGCGGAACAGTCCGACCTGGGCGCCCTGCAGCGCCTGGCGCAACTTGCGCAGGCGCGGCAGCCAGTCCGGCGCGGCGCGGTCGGCCAGTTCGGCATCGCTCAGCGACAGCGGCGTGGCGGAGAGATCCGGCGAGAACAGGCTGGTCTCGGAGAGCAGCTTCTCGCCGCGCGCCGACCGCAGGTCGTTGAGCAGCGGCAGGATGGCCAGAGGCAGATCGCGGCGGGCCTCGAGGACCCGATCCAGATAGGGCGGTACCTGCAGGATGGCCTGCATCAGCACTTCCAGCGCCTCGTCGGAGCTGTTCACCCGCTCTTCGTGAAGAGCCTGCAGCAGCAGCTCCATCTCCTCGGTGAGCAGCGCGGCACCGTAGAACTCCACCATCTGCAAGGTGCCGTAGACCTGATGCACATAGGTCCGGCAGAAACCCAGGCGGCTACGGTCGTGCGGGTTGTCGACGAACGCCTCGAGCGCCTTGCGGGCCTGCTGCAAGGTTTCGGCGATCTCGCCCTTGACCCACTCGAGAGCTACGTAGTCGTGTCGATCGATCATCTCGGCTCCTGTCATGCCGGGTGGTCCAGCTGGCGGGTGAACGCCAGGACTTCGGGATGATCGACGGGTATCAGCTGCGGGTGGCTCCAATTGCTCACCTCACCGACACCCAGGACCAAGAGCCCACCCGGTGCAAGCCGCTCGACCAGCTGATTGAGCAGGTCTCGACGCAGCCAGCGGCGGAAATAAATCAGCAAGTTCTGACAAAAAATGACGTTGAGCCCCTGCAAGGGGGCCTGGCCCAGTTCCAGCACATTGAGCCGGGCAAAGCACAGCCGCTCCGCCAACCCGGCGGCAACCTCGAAGTTGCCGCCGCCGCGGGGACTAAAATACCGCTCGCGCAGGGCGGCCGGCATCCCGGCGAGTCGCTGCAGGCTGTAGATGCCCTGCCGCGCCTGGCGCAGGGCTTCGCTGCTGATGTCGGTACCGGTCAGGGCGAACGTCAGCGGGCGCGTCTGCCGCGTGAGCACTTCGGCGGTGCTGATGGCCATCGAAAAGGCTTCCTCGCCACTGGCACACCCCAGGCTCCAGAGGGTCAGGCTATCGCCCTCGGCGGTCTTGGCGAACTCGTTCACATAGGTTTCCAGCAGCGCGAAGGACGGCGGATGGCGAAAGAAGCGGGTGGCCTGGATGGTCAGGCGGTCGAGCAGCCGAACCCATTCGATGCGTCCGCCGATGCCGGCGCAGACGACCTGGTAGTAGCTGTCGTAGTCCGCGATCGCCAGTTCGCGCATGCGCGCGGCCAGCTGGATCTGCAGAAAGCTGCGCTGGCGATCGTCCAGCACCATGCCGGCGCGGGTTTCCAGCAACTGTCGCCAACGCTCGAAGTCCGCATCCGGCAGCTCGGGAGCACGGCGCAACGCCCAACTCGACTCCCCCACCCCGTCTCCCCCTCGCCACACCGCGATGTGGCCGCTGTGTTCAGCCCAGCGGCTGCTCGTTCGGCAGATTGAATCCCGAAACCGAACGCCGCATCTCGCTGGCCAGCTTGGCCAGCTCGCCGATGCTGCGCGCGGTGGCGGTGGTACCGGTCGAGGTCTGCGAGGTGATCTCCTGAATCACGTTCATGGTGCTGGAGATGTGGCTGGCGGACGAGGACTGCTGGCGCGCGGCGTTGGAGATGTTCTGGATCAGTCCGGCCAGGCTCTGGGAAACCTTCTCGATCTCTTCCAGGGCCACACCGGCGTCCTGGGCCAGGGCGGCCCCGCGTACCACTTCCGAGGTGGTCTGCTCCATGGAGATGACCGCTTCGTTGGTGTCGGTCTGGATCGCCTTGACCAGGGCCTCGATCTGCTTGGTGGCCCCCGAGGAACGCTCGGCGAGGCGCTGGACCTCGTCGGCGACCACGGCGAAGCCGCGGCCGGCGTCACCGGCCATGGAGGCCTGGATGGCGGCGTTCAGGGCCAGGATGTTGGTCTGGTCGGCGATGTCGTTGATCAGGCCGACGATGTCGCCGATCTCCTGGGACGATTCGCCCAGGCGCTTGATCCGCTTGGCGGTGTCCTGGATCTGCTCGCGAATGCTGTCCATGCCGATGATGGTGTTGTGCACCACCTGGTTGCCCTTGTTGGCGATGGCCACGGAGCGCTCCGCCACCGCGGTGGATTCGGAGGCGTTGGTGGATACCTGGTCGATGGACACGGCCATCTCGTTGATCGCCGCGGAAGCCCCGGCGATTTCCTGGGCCTGGTGTTCCGAGGCCTCGGCCAGCACCGTGGCGGTGTCCTGGGACTCTTGGGCGGCGGCGGCCACCTGGACGGCGGTCTGGTTGATGGTTTCCACCAGTTCGCGCAGCTGGTCGATGGAGTAGTTGATGGAGTCGGCGATGGCGCCGGTGAAGTCTTCGGTCACCGTGGCCTGCACGGTCAGGTCGCCGTCGGCCAGGTCGGCGATCTCGTCCAGCAGGCGCAGAATGGCGGTCTGGTTGCGCTGGTTCTTTTCGTCGGTCTCGGCCAGGCGGCGGCGGGTGTCGCGCACCAGGATGTAGCCGATGCAGAGGATGGCGCCGAGGGCGATGAACACCAGCAGGTAGCTGCCCACGGTGTTGATCTTGCGACTCTGGGCCAGGGAGGCGTAACCGGCGCTCAGCTCCGAAGCGGAACCGAGCAGCGCCTGGGAGCCGCGATAGATCAGGCCCACGGCGGAACGGATCTGCAGCAGCTCGGGCGAGGTGGCGAGGATCTCGTCGACGTTGCCGGAGACGAATTCGAACAGCTTGTTGGCTTCGTTGAGGCGGCCGACCGCCTCGGGATCGGTGATCTTGGCGATGCCCATGGAGGCATTGCCTTCGCGCATGGCCTTGAGCACCCGGCCGAACAGGCTGGCGTCGCGACCAAAGCTGTCGGCGGCCTGCACGGCGGCTTCGTCGCCGGTGAGGATCTTGTTGATGGCGCCGAGGATCCGCTCGGCGAGCAGCGCCTGACGCTGGGCCACCACCACCTGACTGGCGGGCGCGCCGCGCTCGATCAGGATGTCGACGATCTCTTCGTTCTCGACCTGCAACTGGGGAATGGTATCGGCCAGGGCGCCGGACAGTTGGTGCAGGGACAGCACGGTCTGCTCGCTGCCGAGCATGGTGTCGACCTGCTTGCGCTGGCTCTCCCACTGGGACTGCAGGGTATCCAGACGCGGACCGAGGATCGCCGGCGAAGGCGGCAGGCCGGTCTGCGGATCACCGCTGCGCAGGATGTTCAGGCGGCGCTCGAACTCGGCACGGGCCTGACGCAGGTCCTTGAAGGCCTCGGCCTTGCCGGTGGCGGCCTCACTGGCGCTCTTGGCCAGCTGCTGCGAGAGGATGCGCAGCTCGGTGGCCTGGCCCTGGTACTGGTTGTCGTAGTTGGTCTGGGTGCCCAGGTACGCGAAGTTGGCGAACAGCAGCACGATCGCGACGATCAGCACCACGAACATGCCCGCGACCCACGCGTTGAGTTTCCCGGTATTGAGTTTGTTCATCAGCGGCCCCCGCCTGGACCTTGGTTCCTTTAGTTCTATCCTTGTCGGACGCCAGACCGGTTCGCTTGAAGCCGGTGTTCGGCGCCCTACCCCCACCCGTCGGCGACGGCTCCTGCCATCCCGACCCCGATCCGCCTTGCAGCGTCCGGACGTCTGGCGACCTAGGCCGCGACGTCCATGAATTCGGGATGCTCGACCAAGGCGCGCGGGCTGCAGACCAGCCAGGGCACGTCGCGTTGGAAGACACCTTCCAGAAAGAAGTGCAGGCCCGCCGGCACGCTGTCAGCGTGCTCGCGATAAGCCTCGATGTCGAAATGCTGCATACCCAGGACTTCGTCAACCGCCAATCCGACGAAGAGGTCGCCATGGTCGACGATCAGGATCCGCCGCTGTTTGCGCAGGGCCTGGATCTTCACGCCGAGGAACTGCCCCAGGTCGGCGATCGGCAGCAGGCGACCGCGCACATTGGCCACGCCCTTGAGCCATGGCTTGACGCCGGGCAAGGCGGTGAAACGCGGCTCCGGCAGGATCTCGCTGACCTCGCCCATGGGAATCACGAAGCGCAATTCACCGAGGCGAAAGCCGATGCCACTCCAGCTGCGCTGGTTTTCCTGTTGCGCCGGCAGACCGGCTGCCCGCTCGCGGCAGCGCAGATCGATCAGGCGCAAGAGCTCGTAGGGCGTGGAGGCGTCGCTCATAGGATTCCCTGCCCAGTGGGGCGCTGCCGCGAGAAACGGACGAAAGACCTCAGCCTTGCAGGACACCCGCCAGGGTGCGCAACAGGGTGTCTTCGTCGATGGGCTTGGTGAGGTAGTCCTTGGCGCCCTGGCGCTTGCCCCAGACCTTGTCGGTTTCCTGGTCCTTGGTGGTGACGATGACCACCGGAATGTGGCTGGTCTCGGCATCCTTGGTCAGCTGCCGGGTCGCCTGGAAGCCGTTGAGGCCGGGCATGACGATATCCATCAGGACCGCGTCGGGCTTCTCCTGGCGGGCCAGGGCGACGCCGTCGGCGCCGTTCTCGGCCTTGAGCACCTGATGACCATGCTTTTCCAGCATGGCGGTGAGCTTGTACATCTCGGTGGGAGAGTCATCGACGATCAGAATTCGAGCCATGAAAATTTCCTACTAGATAGAATCGCCCGCCTCAGGACACTCAGGACGCTTGTTCGAGCGGAGTGAAACTGGGGACGTGGGTCTTGATCGCACCGATCAGCTCTTCTTTGCTGAAGGGCTTGGTGAGGTACTGGTCAGAGCCGACGATGCGGCCCTTGGCCTTGTCGAAGAGTCCGTCACGGGAGGAAAGCATGATGACGGGCGTCGCGCGGAAGGCGCTGTTGTTCTTGATCAGCGCGCAGGTCTGATAGCCATCCAGTCGCGGCATCATGATGTCCACGAAGATAATATGGGGATGACTATCGGCGATCTTGGCGAGCGCATCGAATCCATCGATGGCAGTGATGACTTCGCAGCCAACTTTCTTGAGCAAGGTCTCGGCGGTCCGACGAATCGTCTTCGAGTCGTCGATCACCATGACCTTCAGCCCTTCCGAATACTGTTCCATGTTCAAGCTACCAGCTCATCGTCGATGCAACGTGAATGATGTCGATCCGGGCACTTTGGCGGCGCCTCTTTGTAGCACACAATACCGTGACGTACCACGCAGATCCCCTGGTGACGGACCACCGGCCCGCCCACCACGACGATCGCGCAAGCATTGGCACTAAAGGGGATCGAAGGGCTATTCTGACGCCTTGCCCACGTAGAACCGAGGTCTAGCGTCAATGAGTATCCGTCTGGGGATCGTCATGGATCCCATCGAACGCATCTCCTATAAGAAGGACAGCTCCATGGCCATGCTGTGGGCGGCCAAGGCGCGCGGCTGGACCCTGCACTATTTCGAGATGCAGGACCTGTACCAGGTCGATGGCGAGGCCCGCGGTCGCGGTCGCCAGCTGGACGTGTTCCAGGATCCGGAGCGCTGGTTCGCCTTTGGCGAAGACGTCGACCTGCCGCTGCGCGAGCTGGACGTGATCCTGATGCGCAAGGATCCGCCCTTCGACAACGAATTCGTCTATGCCACCTACCTGCTGGAGCAGGCCGAGCGTAGCGGCACCCTGGTGGTCAATCGTCCCGCCAGCCTGCGCGATTGCAACGAGAAGTTCTTCGCCACCCTGTTCCCCGAGCTGGCCCCGCCGACCCTGGTCAGCCGTCGCGCCGACATCATCCGCGAATTCGCCCGCACCCACGGCGACGTCATCCTCAAGCCGCTGGACGGCATGGGTGGCAGCTCGGTGTTCCGTCACCGCGAAGGTGATCCCAACCTCTCGGTGATCCTCGAGACCCTGACCGCCCACGGTACCCAGCAGATCATCGCCCAGCGCTATCTGCCCGGTATCAAGGACGGCGACAAGCGCATCCTGATGATCGACGGCGAACCCGTGGACTATTGCCTGGCGCGCATTCCGGCCCAGGGCGAGACCCGCGGCAACCTGGCCGCCGGTGGCCGCGGCGTGGCCCAACCGCTGTCGGCACGGGATCGCGAGATCGCCGCGACGGTGGGTCCGGAATTGCGCAAGCGCGGCCTGCTCTTCGTCGGTCTGGACGTGATCGGCGAGCACCTGACCGAGATCAACGTCACCAGCCCGACCTGCATCCGCGAGATCGATGCGGCCTACGACACCCGCATCGCCGAGCGCCTGATGGACGTGATCGCGCAGCAACGCGCGAGCTGAGGCGCGCGTCCATGCCGCCCGCGGCGGCATGGACAACCGCGGACACAATCCGCAGACTGGCGCCAGCCCTGCCGCGCGTCCTCTACCCTTGCCGACCCAGTCAATGCCCAGCACCGCCTCCTCCCCCGCCGCCCAGGTTCGTCCCGCCGACCGCCTGGGCTTCACGCTGCTCATCGCGACCCTGCTGCACGTCGTGCTGATTCTCGGCGTCGGCTTCTCGCTGCCCGAGCCTGCCCAGATCAGTCGCACCCTGGAGGTGACGCTGGCCAGCTTCAAGAGCGACGAGGCGCCCAAGCAGGCCGACTTCCTGGCCCAGGAAAATCAGCAGGGCAGCGGTACGCTGGACAAGGCGGCGGCGCCGAGCACCCCGGTGCAGGCGCCTTTCCACGACAGCGAGATCCGCCAGGCCGCGCCCCCGGCTCGCCCGCCAGCGGCGGATCGTGCCCAGGCGCCCAAGGCCGCGGTGACCACCCGCGCCGCGCGCCCCACCAAGGCCGAACCCAGTCGCGAGACCCCGGAGCGGGAGCAGCGCGATGCGCCCAGCCCCGAGTCCGACAGCCAGGCCGCCGAACTCGCCAGCCTGGAGGCCCAGCTCGCCGAAGAGCGCCAGCAATACGCCAAGCGGCCGAAGATCTGGCGGATCAATGCCGCCTCGACGCAAAAGGACAAGGGCGCCCGCTACAAGGAAGAATGGCGGCGCAAGATCGAGCGCATCGGCAATCTCAACTACCCCGAGCAGGCCAAGCGCGACCGCCTCTACGGCAGCCTGCGCCTGCTGGTGGCCATCAACAAGGACGGCTCGCTCTACGAGGTCCAGGTGCTGGAATCCTCGGGACGCCAGGTGCTGGACCAGGCGGCGCTGCGCATCGTCCGGCTGGCGGCGCCCTTCGCCCCCTTCAGTGGCGATCTGGCCGACATCGACCGGCTGGAGATCATCCGCACCTGGCGCTTCGAGCGTGGCGACCGCCTGTCCAGTCAATAGTCCGGGACGCCGTTGGACTTGAAGCCGGACCGCGCAACCGGGAAACTTGCCGGTCATGAAGCCGACCTCCAGCACCACCCTACAGCACCAGCTCCTGATCGCCATGCCGCAGATGGACGATCCCCATTTCGCCGAGACGGTGATCTACCTCGTCGACCACAGCCCGGATGGCGCCATGGGCCTGGTGATCAACCGCCCCAATGGCCTGCACCTGGACGACCTGCTCGAACAGCTGCGTCCCGAGATACCGGCCACCCAGGAAGATGCCCAGGTCGTGCTCTATGCCGGTGGCCCGGTACAGACCGATCGCGGCTTCGTCCTGCACGACGCCGGCCCGGTGTTCCAGAACACCCTGGAGCTCGAAGCCCTCAGCCTGACCACCTCGCCAGACGTGCTCTTCGCCCTCTCCGATGGCACCGGCCCGAGCCGCCACCTGATCACCCTGGGCTACAGCGGCTGGGGCCCCGGCCAGCTGGAAGAAGAACTGGCGGCCAATCTCTGGCTCACCACCCCGGCCACCAGCGCCCTGCTGTTCGAGACGCCGAGCGAGCAGCGCCTCGGCGCGGCCGCCGCCCTGCTGGGAGTCGACCTGCGGCTGCTCTCGCGCCAGGCGGGTCACGCATGAGCGCGCCCAGCGGGCTCTATCTGGGCTTCGACTACGGCAGCCGGCAGATCGGCGTGGCCGTGGGTCAGGCCGTGACCGGCCAGGCCCGTGAACTGCTCACCCTCAAGGCGCAGAACGGCGTACCCGACTGGCAGCAGATCCAGCGCCTGCTGGACGAGTGGCGCCCCACCGCCCTGGTGGTCGGTCTGCCACTGAACATGGACGGTACGCCCAGCGAGATGAGCGAGCGCGCCGAACGTTTCGCCCGCCGCCTGCAGGGACGCTACGGCCTGGCCGTGCATACCCATGACGAGCGCCTCACCACCTATGCCGCCAAGGGCGAGCGCCTGCAGGGCGGTCAGCGCGACGGTTATCGCGAACGCCCGGTGGACGCCCTGGCAGCCGCCCTCCTCCTGGAAGGCTGGCTGACCCAACAACTGGAACGGGCCGCGCGCCCGCAATCGGAGTAGCCATGCACCTGCCCTCTCCCGCCGAGCTCCTGCCGCGGCTGGCCGCCGACCTGCGTCTGTCGCTGGATCGCCGTGGCATCACCGATCCCGGCTTCGTCGGCATCCACACCGGCGGCCTCTGGGTCGCCGAGGCCCTGCTGGCCGAACTCGGCCTGGACACCCCGCTGGGCAGCCTGGACGTCTCCTTCTACCGCGACGACTTCACCCAGAAGGGCCTGCACCCGCAGGTGCGTCCCTCCGCCCTGCCGTTCGAGATCGATGGTCGCCACCTGGTGCTGGTGGACGATGTGCTGATGAGCGGTCGCACCGTGCGCGCGGCGCTCAACGAACTCTTCGACTATGGCCGTCCCGCCAGTGTGACCCTGGTCTGCCTGCTGGACGTCAATGCCCGCGAATTGCCGATCCAGCCCGACGTGGTGGGCGCCACCCTGAGCCTGGCCCCCACCCAGCGCGTCAAGCTGACCGGCCCCTCGCCGCTCGCCCTCGAATACCGCGACGTCCCCGCCGCCTGACCTGGATTCGCTGCCATGACCGACGCTACGCGCTCGCTGCAACTCAACGCCCAGGGCCAATTGCGCCATTTCCTGTCACTCGACGACCTGCCTGCCGAACTCCTCACCGAATTGCTCGATACCGCCGACTCCTTTCTGGAAGTCGGCGCCCGGGCGGTGAAGAAGGTGCCCCTGCTGCGCGGCAAGACCGTGTGCAACGTCTTCTTCGAGAATTCGACCCGCACCCGCACCACCTTCGAACTGGCCGCCAAGCGGCTGTCGGCGGACGTCATCACCCTCAACGTCTCCACCTCTTCCACCAGCAAGGGCGAGACGCTGTTCGACACCCTGCGCAACCTGGAAGCCATGGCCGCCGACATGTTCGTGGTGCGCCACGCCGATTCCGGCGCCGCCCACTTCATCGCCGAACACGTCTGCCCGGATGTGGCCATCATCAATGGCGGTGACGGCCGCCATGCGCACCCCACCCAGGGCATGCTCGACATGCTGACCATCCGCCGCCACAAGGGCGACTTCGCCAACCTCTCGGTGGCCATCGTCGGCGACATCCTGCACTCCCGGGTCGCCCGCTCCGACATGCTGGCGCTGCGCACCCTGGGCTGCCGCGACATCCGCGTGGTCGCGCCGCGCACCCTGCTGCCGGTCGGCCTCGAAGAACTCTATGGCGTGCGCACCTGTACCGACCTGGCCGAGGGCCTGGAAGGGGTGGACGTGGTGATCATGCTGCGCCTGCAGCGCGAGCGCATGCAGGGCGGCCTGCTGCCCAGCGAAGGCGAGTACTACCGGCTGTTCGGCCTGACCCGCCAGCGCCTGGCCCGCGCCAAGCCCGATGCCATCGTCATGCACCCCGGCCCGATCAACCGCGGCGTGGAGATCGAATCGGCGGTGGCCGATGGCGAGCAATCGGTCATCCTGAACCAGGTCACCTACGGCATCGCGGTCCGCATGGCGGTGCTGTCGATGACCATGAGCGGGCAGACGGCCCAGCGTCAGCTACAGGAGAATGCGCAGTGAGCCTGAGCATCCGCAATGCCCGGGTGATCGACCCGGCCACCGGTCTCGACCGGATCAGCGATGTCCATGTCGACCAGGGTCGCATCCTGGCCCTCGGTGAAGCGCCCCAGGGCTTTCAGGCCGACGAGCAGCTCGACGCCAGCGGCCTGATCCTGGCCCCTGGCCTGGTCGACCTGGATGTCGCCCTGTGCGAACCGGGCCTGACCCGCAAGGGCAATGTCGACAGCGAGACCCGCGCCGCTGCGGCCGGAGGCGTCACCAGCCTGTGCTGCCCGCCCACTACCCGTCCGGTGCTGGACACCACCGCGGTGGCCGAACTCATCCTTGATCGGGCGCGCACCGCCGATCACGCCCGCGTCCATCCCATCGGCGCCCTGACCAGGGGCCTCGCCGGCGAGCAGCTGTCGGAGCTGATGACCTTGCGCGACGCCGGTTGCGTGGCCTTTACCAACGGCCTGCAGCCCTTCGAGAATCTGCGGGTACAGCGGCGCGCACTGGAATATGCCGCCACCTTCGACCTCACCGTGGTCTTTACCGCCCTCGACGCCGATCTGGCCCATGGTGGCCTGGCCCATGAAGGCCCCACCGCCAGCTTCCTGGGGCTCACCGGGATTCCGGAGACCGCGGAGACCATCGCCCTGTCCCGCGACCTGCTGCTGGTGGAACAGAGCGGCGTACGCGCCCACTTCGGGCAGCTGACCAGTGCCCGTGCGGTGGAGATGATCGCCGCCGCCCAGGCCCGTGGCCTGCCGGTGACCGCCGATGTGGCGCTCTACCAGCTGCTGCTCACCGACGAGGCGCTGCAGGGCTTTTCCAGCCTCTACCACGTCAAGCCGCCGCTGCGTACCGCGCGAGATCGCGACGCCCTGAGAGCCGGGGTGCGAGACGGCGTGATCGGCGCCATCTCCAGCCACCACCAGCCCCATGAGGCGGATGCCAAGCTGGCCCCCTTCGCCGCCACCGAGCCGGGCATCAGCAGTGTCGAACTGCTGCTGCCGCTGGCCCTGACGCTGGTGGAAGACGGCCTGCTGGATCTGCCGACCCTGCTGGCCCGCCTGACCCAGGGTCCGGCCCAGGCCCTGCGCCTCGACGCGGGCCGCCTGGCCAAGGACCTGCCGGCCGACCTGGTGCTGTTCGCCCAGCAGCCGACCGCCCAGGCCGCGACGCCCTGGCTGTCCCGCGGCCGCAACTGCCCCTTCCGGGGCCTCACCCTGGCGGGACGCGTCGAGCGCACCCTGGTGGGGGGCCGCACCACCTACCAGCGTGATGCCTGAATAAAAGAAGGGGCTCCGCGGAGCCCCTTCTGCTTGCCACTCAACCGAACCTAGCGCACCAGCCGCCGGCGGTTCTCCTCGGAGATCTGTGAGTTGAGCGTCCAGAAGTCGTAGAGCACGCCCAGCAGGAAGAAACCCGCCGTAAAGAAATAGAGGATCGCGGTGATCCACTTGCCCAGGTAGAGGCGATGGACGCCGAAGAGGCCGAGAAAGGTCAGCAGGATCCAGCCGAGGCTGTAGTTGAGGGAGCCGGACTGGAAGCGCAGATCCGCCTCGCGATCCATGGCCGGGATCAGGAACAGATCGATCAGCCAGCCGATGCCCAGCAGGCCCAGGGTGCAGAACCAGATCGTGCCGGTGACCGGCTTGCCATAGTAGAAGCGATGGGCGCCGAGAAAACCGAAGATCCACAGCAGATAGCCCATGACCTTGCTGTGAGTGTCCTGATACCGCATGCCTACGACCTCGCGACTTAAGGAAAAGACCCGCCTTACCTACACCCTTACCTTCACCGTGACTTTATGTCGAAAACTGGATGAATGCCCAGGGAGTCTCACTGGTTGGCGCTCAAGGGACCTCACTTTCCGCTAAAAATTACATAATTTCTTGATGAGAGGTGCACAAAATATCCACAGGGTTGGTATAGAATCCATCGCTTCGATCTTCAGACACCCCTACGACAATGCGTCTATTTCTTCTGACATGGCTCTCCGCCTGTCTTGTACTGCCAGCGGCGGTGCAAGCGAAAGAGAACTCTGCAGCGCGCACTGCCGCTCCGGTCCACAAGGTCGCAGCCCGGCATGTCACCGCCGCCTCAGCTCCCAAGACCGCCGCCCGGCACGCCTCCGCTGCACCCGCGCCCAAGGCCGCCGCTCGCCGCGTGGCGAAGGTGGACCCTACCCAGGCCGCCTCCGCCGCCCGTGCCAAGCACGCCGCCCGCGCCACCAGCGCCCTGCACCGTAAGCAGGCCACCGCCCAGGCTGCCACCCGTAACGTCGGCGCCCAGGTCGCGACCCGCGCCATGGACCTGGTCGGCACGCCCTATCGCTTCGGCGGTACCAATCCGCAGAACGGCCTGGATTGCAGCGGCCTGGTGAACTACGTCTATCGCGACGTACACAACGTCAAGCTGCCGCGTACCTCCCGTGAGCTGTCCCAACTCAAGGGCCCCAAGGTCGCTCGTGGCGATCTCAAGGCCGGCGACCTGGTGTTCTTCAAGACCGGTCAGCGCAGCGGCATCGATCACGTCGCCATCTATCTGGGCAACGATCGTTTCGTCCATGCCCCGCGCAGTGGCGAGAGCGTGCGCGTCGACCACCTGAGCAAGCCCTACTGGACCAAGAGGTTCGCGTCGGCCAAGCGCGTGCTGCAGCAGCCCAATACCCTGGCGGCGGAAACCGATCCCGTCGCGGACAAGCCGCGTACCAAGCGTACCCGCAAGTCCTGATCCCGCCCCTCGCTCCGCCGGGTCGCTACCGCCCGGCGGAGTGTCGCTCCACTCGGCGCCGCCCGGCGCAAAGCCATTGAACGACGCTCCGCTTCCTGGATACTGTATGCAATCACAGTCCAGGAGATCTCGATGGAGCTCGCCGACAAGCTGATCATTCTCGCCGATGCCGCCAAGTACGACGTGTCCTGCGCCAGCAGCGGTGCGCCCAAACGCAGCTCGAAGGGCAAGGGCGGCCTGGGCTCGACCGATGGCATGGGCATCTGCCACAGCTTCACCCCCGATGGGCGCTGCGTGGCGCTGCTCAAGGTGCTGCTGACCAACTTCTGCCAGTACGACTGCCAGTACTGCGTCAATCGTCGCAGCAGCAACGTGCCGCGGGCGCGCTTCACGCCCGAGGAAGTGGTGCAGCTGACCCTCGACTTCTACCGGCGCAATGTCATCAGCGGACTGTTCCTCAGCTCCGGCATCATCCGCTCCTCCAACTACACCATGGAGCAGATGACCCGGGTGGCCCAGCTGTTGCGCGAGCAGCATCAGTTCCGCGGCTATATCCACCTCAAGACCATTCCCGACGCCGATCCCGAGATCATCGCCCAGGCGGGTCTCTATGCCGATCGCCTGTCGGTGAACATCGAGCTGCCCACCGAAAGCAGCCTGATCAAGCTGGCGCCGGAAAAGAACGGCAGCAGCATCCGCAAGACCATGGGCAACATCCGCCTGGGCCTGGAGGAAGCCGAGGCCGAAGCCAAGGCACCGCGTTTCGCCCCGGCCGGCCAGAGCACCCAGATGATCGTGGGTGCCGATGCCACCGACGACCGCACCATCCTCGATACCGCCCAGACGCTGTATGGCGCCTATCGCCTCAAGCGCGTCTACTACTCGGCCTTCAGCCCCATTCCGGAAAGCCCGGGCACGGTGCCGCTGCAACCGCCGCCGCTGCTGCGCGAGCATCGCCTGTACCAGGCCGACTTCCTCATGCGCGGCTATGGCTTCCAGGCGGAGGAGTTGCCCACCGAAGATGGCCAGCTGCCGCTGGACGTGGACCCCAAGCTGGCCTGGGCGCTGCACAACCGGGCCATCTTCCCGCTGGATCTCAATCGGGCCGACCAGGTGATGATCGCCCGGGTGCCCGGCATCGGGGTGCTCTCGGCCAAGCGGCTGGTGGAGCTCAGGCGCGAGCGGCGCATCCGCTACGCCGACCTGATCCGCCTGAAATGCAGCGTCGAGAAGGCGCGGCCCTTCATCATCACCCAGGACTACCGGCCACAGCCGCGCCTGGCCGAGTCCCTCGACCTGCGCCGGCAACTCGCCGAGCCGCCCGCCCAGCTCGCCCTGCTCTAGATGCAGAGAGTCGACTTCGACGGCACCTTCGCCGGCTGGCGCAAGGAAGCGCGCCGGTTGCTGCAGGCGGGTATCGCCCCGGCCCAGGTGAGCTGGCAGGAGAGTCGTGGGCTGGGCGATCTGTTCGACGAACCGGTCGAGGCCACGGCACCGCCGCCGAGTGGCGCCATACGCATTCCGCCCCAACTGGCCGAGGCCCTGAACTACGCCGCCTGCTTTCGCAGCGATGATCGCTGGGCACTGCTCTACCAGGTGCTCTGGCGGGTCGCGCGGGGGGAACGCGCGGCCATGCTGGCCGGTGACGAGGATGGCAGCGAATTGCAGCGCCGGGTCAAGGCGATCCGCCGCGAGATCCACCATGTGCATGCCTTCCTGCGCTTTCGGCCGCGGGCGGAAAGCGCCGGTCCGCCGGCCTGGGTGGCCTGGCACCAGCCGGCCCACGACGTCCTGGCCCTGGCGGCGCCGCATTTCTGCGACCGCATGGGCAACAGCAGCTGGCTGATCGCGACCCCCGAGGCCGCCGCGCTCTGGGACGGCCAGGCGCTGCAACTGGTGGAGCCCTGCCCCGCCGAGCTGCAGCAACTGGCGCGGCAGACCCCGGAAGACGATGACCGCAACGCCGGCGATGAACTCTGGCGCGCCTATTACCGCAGCACCTTCAATCCGGCGCGGGCCAATCCGCGCACCCTGAGGGGCAACATGCCGGCGCGCTTCTGGAAGGATCTGCCGGAAGGGCCGCTGATCCCGGCGCTGCTCAGCGAAGCCCGCGCCGGCGCCCAGCGCCTGGCCCAGGCCGAGGCCGTGGGTCGCCAGAGCGGTCGCGAGGTATTGATCGCCGCGGAACGTGCGCAGCCGGAGCGACCGCTGCCCACCACCCTTGATGACTGCCGCCGCTGCGAGCTGTGGGAAAAGGCCACCCAGCCGGTGGCCGGCGAAGGCCCGCGCACGGCGCGCATCCTGCTGCTTGGCGAGCAGCCCGGTGATCAGGAAGACCTGGCGGGTCGGCCCTTCGTCGGCCCGGCCAGGCAGGTGCTGATGGCGGCCCTGGCCGAGGCCGGCCTCGAGCGCAGCGAGGTGTTCCTGACCAATGCGGTCAAGCACTTCAAGTGGATTCCCCAGGGCCGGCGGCGCAAGCACGTCACCCCGGGACCGGAGATCGCCCCCTGCCGCTACTGGCTGGAGCAGGAATTGCGCGACATCCAGCCGACGGTGGTGGTGGCCCTGGGCTCGACTGCCCTGGAGGCCCTGCTCAAGCGCAAGCCCCGGGGCCTGGCGCAGTTCATGGGCCGACCGCTGCGGCTGGACGAGCGCTGGATCATTGCCACCTATCACCCCTCCTACATCCTGCGCACCCCGGACGCCGAGCAGCAGGAGCAGGCGCGCCAGGCCCTGGTGACGGCCCTGCGCGAGGCCAGGACCCTGGCAGCCGAAGGCGAAGGCTAGCGGAAGCGCTTGGGCGGATCGTCGCCCATGTCCACCGAGAGATTGCGGGTGGTCTGATTGAGGTGATCGGCATCCGTCTCCGACCCCAGCTTGATCATCAGCCGCAGGTCGTTGGCGGAATCGGCGTGGGCCAGGGCCGCTTCGTAGCTGATCTCACCGTCACGATAGAGGCTGTAAAGCGACTGGTCGAAGGTCTGCATGCCCAGTTCGCCGGACTTCTTCATCAGCGCCTTGAGTTCATGCACCTCGCCCTTGCGGATCAGGTCGGCGACCAGCGGGGTGTTGAGCAGCACCTCGATCACCGCGCGGCGCCCCTGGCCGTCGGTGGTGGGCACCAGCTGCTGGGCGACGATGCCCTTGAGGTTGAGCGACAGGTCCATCCAGGTCTGGCCGTGCCGATCGGCCGGGAAGAAGTGGATGATGCGATCCAGTGCCTGGTTGGCGTTGTTGGCGTGCAGGGTGGCCAGGCACAGGTGACCGGTCTCGGCGAAGGCCAGGGCGTGCTCCATGGTGTCGCGGCTACGGATCTCGCCGATCATGATGACGTCCGGGGCCTGGCGCAGGGTGTTCTTCAGCGCCACCTCGAAGGACTCGGTGTCGATGCCCACCTCGCGCTGGGTGACGATGCAGCCCTGGTGCTGGTGGATGTATTCGATGGGGTCCTCGATGGAGATGATGTGCCCCGCCGAGTTCTTGTTGCGGTGGCCGATCATGGCCGCCAGCGAGGTGGACTTGCCGGTGCCGGTGGCGCCGACGAAGATCACCAGGCCACGCTTGGTCATGGCCAGCTTCTTGATGATCTCCGGCAGGCGCAGCTGCTCGACCGTGGGGATGTTGACCTCGATGCGGCGCAGCACCATGCCCACCAGGTTGCGCTGATAGAAGGCGCTGACCCGGAAGCGGCCGATGCCGCGGGCGCTGATGGCGAAGTTGCACTCGCGCTTCTGCTGGAATTCCTGGCGCTGCTCGTCGTTCATCACCCCCAGCACTATGGCTCGGCACTGATCCGGCGTGAGCGAATCCTTGGTGACCGGCGTCATGCGCCCGTTGATCTTCATCGAAGGGGGCACGCCGGTGGTGATGAAAAGGTCGGACGCCCCCTTGTCCACCATCAGTTGTAGGAACCTGTCGAAATCCATCAGAAGTTCTCCGGCGTCTTGGCCTTCTCGCGGGCTGCGTCGCGGCTGATCAGTCCCTTGGCCAGCAGCGCCTTGAGGCACATGTCCAGGGTCTGCATGCCCAGGCCGCCACCGGTCTGGATCGAGGAATACATCTGCGCCACCTTGTCCTCGCGGATCAGGTTACGGATGGCAGGGGTACCGATCATGATCTCGTGGGCCGCCACCCGGCCGCCGCCGACCTTCTTCAGCAGGGTCTGGGAGACCACCGCCTGCAGGGATTCGGACAGCATGGAGCGCACCATGGACTTTTCTTCCGCCGGAAAGACGTCCACCACCCGGTCGATGGTCTTGGCCGCCGAGGTGGTGTGCAGGGTGCCGAACACCAGGTGCCCGGTCTCGGCCGCGGTCAGCGCCAGGCGGATAGTCTCCAGGTCGCGCAGCTCGCCGACCAGGATGATGTCCGGGTCCTCGCGCAGCGCCGAGCGCAGGGCCTCGGAGAAGCCCAGGGTGTCGCGGTGCACTTCGCGCTGGTTGACCAGGCACTTCTTGGATTCGTGGACGAATTCGATGGGATCCTCGATGGTGAGGATGTGGTGGTACTTGGTGTTGTTGAGATAGTCGAGCATGGCCGCCAGGGTGGTGGACTTGCCCGAGCCGGTCGGTCCGGTCACCAGCACCAGGCCGCGCGGAACGTCGGTGATCTTCTTGAACACCTCGCCCATGCCCAGCTCTTCCATGCTCAGCACCTTGGAAGGGATGGTCCGGAACACCGCGCCAGCGCCGCGATTCTGGTTGAAGGCATTGACCCGGAAGCGCGCCACGCCCGGCACCTCGAAGGAGAAGTCGGTCTCCAGGAATTCCTCGAAGTCCTTGCGCTGCTTGTCGTTCATGATGTCGTAGATCAGCGCGTGCACCTGCTTGTGCTCGAAGGCCGGCAGGTTGATGCGGCGCACGTCGCCGTCGACGCGGATCATCGGCGGCAGGCCGGCGGACAGGTGCAGGTCGGAGGCGCCTTGCCGCGCGGAAAAGGCCAGCAATTCGGTGATATCCATGGGACTCCCAGATGTCGAGCAAGCAGGTAGAATGCCGCGCAGCACTGGCGGTCTGACCTGGTCACCGCCACTCACTCATCCGGTACGCCGAGGCCTGCCGGATGCGCCGACGCAAGCAGGGGCTGAATGTCCACGATAGCCGAGAATAGCGCAACCGTACTCGAACGCATCGCCGCCGCCAGCCGGACGGCAGGCCGCGATCCCGCGACTGTCGGCCTGCTGGCGGTGAGCAAGACCAAGCCCGCCGCCGCCTTGCGCGAGGCCGCCGCCGCGGGCCTGCGCGACTTCGGCGAGAACTACCTGCAGGAGGCGCTGGACAAGCAGCCGGCGCTGGCCGACCTGCCACTGGTGTGGCATTTCATCGGCCCCATCCAGTCCAACAAGACCCGCGCCATCGCCTGCCACTTCGACTGGGTGCATTCGGTGGATCGCCTGAAGATCGCCCAGCGCCTGGCCGAACAGCGCCCGCCCAAGCGCGGGCCGCTGAACATCTGCCTGCAGGTCAACGTCAGTGGCGAGGCCAGCAAGTCCGGCTGCCACCCCGACGACCTGCCGGCCCTGGCCGCCGCGGTCAGCCAGTTGCCCAACCTGCGCCTGCGTGGCCTGATGGCCATCCCCGAACCCACCGAGGACCCGGCCAGCCAGCGCGCCGCCTTCGCCCGACTGCGCACCCTGGGCGAAGCCCTGAACCTGGGCCTGGACACCCTGTCCATGGGCATGAGCCAGGATCTGGAAGCCGCCATCGCCGAAGGGGCCACCTGGGTCCGCGTCGGTACCGCCCTCTTTGGCGCCCGTGACTACGGCGCCGCCCCTGCAACCTAGGAAGTCTCGATGAAAGACACCCGCATCGCCTTCATCGGCGCCGGCAACATGGCCGGCGCCATCATCGGCGGACTGCTCGCCCAGGGCATGCCGGCCCGGCAGCTCAGCGCCAGCAATCGCAACCCGGCCAAGCGCGAAGCCCTGGCCCGGGACCATGGCATCCACGTCGAGGCCAGCAACAGCGCCGTGCTCGCGGATGCCGACGTGGTGGTGCTGGGGGTGAAGCCCCAGGTGATGAGCGAGGTCTGCCAGGAGCTGGCGCCCCATCTGCGCCCGGACCAGTTGATCGTCTCGGTCGCCGCCGGCATCACCTGCGCCAGCCTGACACTCTGGCTGGGCCAGCGCGCCCTGGTGCGCTGCATGCCCAACGTGCCTTCGCAGCTGCGCCTGGGTGCCAGCGGCCTGTTCGCCAATGACCAGGTCACCGCCGAACAGCGCGCCCGTGCCCAGGAGATCCTCGCCGCGGTCGGCCTGGCCCTCTGGGTCGAGGAAGAACAGCAGCTGGACGCGGTCACCGCCGTCTCCGGCAGCGGTCCGGCCTATTTCTTCCTGCTGATGGAAGCCATGACCGAGGCCGGCACCAAGCTCGGCCTGCCGGCCGAGGTCGCCCAGCAGCTGACCCTGCACACCGCCCGCGGCGCCGCCGCCATGGCCTGTCAGGGCGACCGCAGCCCCGAACAATTGCGCCGCTCGGTGATGTCCCCCAAGGGCACCACCGAACGCGCCATCGAAACCTTCCAAGCCGGGGCCTTCGCGGACCTGGTGGAAGAAGCCCTCACCGCCGCGGCCGACCGGGCTGCGGAACTGGCCCAGTTGCCGGATCGATAAGGAGTATCCATGTCCGCTTTCGCCCAAGCTCTCGTCTACGTCATCCAGACCCTCGGCAGCCTCTATCTGCTGATCATCCTGCTGCGCTTCATCCTGCAGCTGGTGCGGGCCGACTTCTACAACCCGCTTTCGCAATTCACCGTGCGCGCCACCCAGCCACTGCTCAAGCCGGTACGGCGCATCATCCCCGGCTTCGGCGGCGTCGATCTGGCGGCCCTGGTGCTGGCGATCCTGGTCCAGCTGGCGCTGATGATGGTCGTGGTGGTGCTGCTCGGCGCCAGCATCGGCGGCCTGTTCCCCGCCCTGCTGATCTGGGCGCTGCTGGGCGTGGCGTCGCTGTTCCTCAAGGTGTTCTTCTTCGCCCTGATCGTCAGCGTCATCCTCTCCTGGGTCGCGCCCCAGACCCACAATCCGGCCGCCGAACTGGTCAACCAGATCTGCGAGCCGTTGCTGGCCCCCTTCCGCCGCATCCTGCCGAGCCTGGGCGGTCTGGATCTGTCGCCGATCTTCGCCTTCATCGTGATCAACCTGCTGGATCGCTTCGTCATCGGCCAGCTGGCCGCGGCCACGGGCATGCCGCAGATTCTCGCGCCCTTCCTCTGAGGCGCCATTCGCGCACCCGCCACGACCGCCTGCCGCGTCGTGGCGGAGGCGGCATTGACGTCCCGCCGGACGCTGGGGCACCGTCCAGCCTTTGCTGTTCAGGTCAAGGAAGTCCCCTATGGAACGCCTGTTCCGCCACGTCGATGCCTATGCCACGTGGAAAGCCGAACTCGATACCCAATTGGGCCGCTACCGCGACTGGTTGCAGCGTAATCGTCTCGCCTCCCCCGCGCTGGACGCCGCCCTGGCGACCTGCCAGAGCGAACTGCAGGCCGACGGCATCACCCTGGCCTTCGCCGGCGAGTTCTCGCGCGGCAAGACCGAGCTGATCAACGCCCTCTTCTTCGCCGACTACGGCCAGCGCATGCTGCCGTCCCAGGCCGGGCGCACCACCATGTGCCCCACCGAGATCTTCTATGACGCCGCGGCCGACGGTCCCTATCTGCAGCTGCTGCCCATCGACAGCCGCCTGGACGAACGCAGCCTGACCGCCTGGCGCAAGGCGCCCGAGGCCTGGCAGCGCTTCCCCCTGGACGACCGGCACCCGGACGCCATGGCCGCCCTGCTGGCCAAGGTCACCGAGACCCGCGAGGTGGAAACCGCCGCCGCCGTGCAGCTGGGCTTCGATCCCGAGCAGTTGGAACAACTCGACAGCGACGGCCTGGTCAGCATCCCGGCCTGGCGCCACGCGCTGATCAGCATCGACCATCCGCTGCTGCGCCAGGGCCTGCGCATCCTCGATACCCCCGGCCTCAACGCCCTGGGCGCCGAGCCGGAACTGACCCTGTCGCTGCTGCCCCACGCCCAGGCCGTGCTCTTTCTGATCGGTGCCGACACCGGCGTGACCGCCTCGGATCTCGCGCTCTGGGAGCAGTGCGTCAAGCCGTCCCTGGGCGATGCCCCGGAGCGGCTGTTCGCGGTAATGAACAAGATCGACAGCCTCTGGGACGACCTCGGCGGCGTCGCCCATGTCGCCCAGTCCCTGGAAAACGTCCGCCAGGCCAGTGCCCGGCAACTGGCGCTGCCGGCCGAACACATCCTGCCGCTGTCGGCCAAGCAGGCGCTGCTGGGCAAGGTCCGCGGCGATCTGGAATTGCTCGCGCGCAGCCAGCTGGACAGCCTCGAACAGCTGCTCGCCGAACGCATCGTCGGCGCCCGCGAGCGCCTGTTGCAGCAGCGCATCGTGCAGCAGGCCAGTGGCCTGCTGGGCGCCAGCCGCACGCTTATCGAACAGCGTCTGGAAGCCATTCGCGCCCAGTACGCGCAACTGGCCGACGAGGAACTGCCCGGTGCCGGCCTGGAGTTGCAGACCGCTCGCACGCGCCAGGAATACGACCTCTACCACCGCCGCCTGCTGGATCTGCGCACCACCCAGAACATGCTGGCCGGGCAGCGCAAGCTGCTGACCGACCTGGTCGCGCCGGAGCGACTGGATGCCCACCTGGACACCGCCCGCAGGGAATTCCGCACCAGCCTGACCACCGTCGGCATCAACCAGTCCATCACCCGTTTCTTCCGCGTGGTCGAGCATGACCTGCTGGCCCTGGACAACGAGGCGGACCGGGCCAACAAGGTGCTCGGCGCGGTCTACCAGCGGCACAATGTGGAGAATCCGCTGCATCCCCTGGAAGCGCCGCGACTGCGCATCCGCCCCTATGTCCGCGAGCTGCGCCAGCTGCAACTCAAGACCGAGGAGGTCCAGCGGCAGGTCAAGACCCTGCTCACCGAGCAGAGCGCCCTGGGTCGCCGCTTCTTCGCCACCGTCGCCCAGGAGGTCCAGGCGCTGCAGGAAGGCGCCCACGCCCAGGTGCTGCGCTGGAACGACGGCGCCCTGACCCCGCTGGTGCAGCACACCCGCGAGCAGAAGCAGTTGCTGGAAACCAGCATGCTGGCGCTCAAGCAGCTCACCCAGCAGAACCTCAACAGCCAGGAGCAGGTGCGCCGGCTGCAGGTGCACGAGGACGTCCTGCACGGGCAGCTCAGCGAGGTCAGCGACATGCTCAAGCAGATCAATCGGCCGGCACCGTCCCAGCGCCACGACAACGTGGTCGCCCTGCCGCTGGCGCGGGTCGGCTAGCCCTGCCCGCCACGCGCGGCGCGGTCCCTGGCCGCCGCGCCGCGCCTGCCCTTGCCGCTCCCGGCGGTGCTCTTTAGACTGGCGAGCCCCGCCCCGGACGAGCCGTCAATGCCCAGCGTCATTCCCGAAGATTCCGTCGGCCTGGTCACCCCCGAGCTGCTGCACTTCAACGAGCCCCTGGCCCTAGCCTGTGGCCGCACCCTGCCGGCCTACGACCTGATGGTCGAGACCTATGGCGAACTCAACGCCAGTCGCAGCAACGCCGTGCTGATCTGCCACGCGCTCTCGGGCCATCACCACGCGGCCGGCTACCACAGCCTGGACGACCGCAAGCCGGGCTGGTGGGACAGCTGCATCGGTCCCGGCAAGCCTATCGATACCCGCAAGTTCTTTGTCGTCGCCCTCAACAACCTGGGCGGCTGCAACGGCTCCACCGGCCCCAGCAGTCCGAACCCCGAGACCGGTCGGGCCTATGGCGCGGACTTCCCGGTGCTGACCGTGGAGGACTGGGTCAACAGCCAGGCACGGCTGGCCGATCGCCTGGGTATCGGGCAGTGGGCGGCGGTGATCGGCGGCAGCCTGGGCGGCATGCAGGCGCTGCAGTGGACCATCAGCTATCCCGAGCGCATCCGCCACTGCCTGGCCATCGCCTCGGCACCCAAGCTGTCGGCGGAAAACATCGCCTTCAACGAGGTGGCGCGCCAGGCCATCCTTTCGGACCCGGATTTCCACGCCGGCCACTTCCAGGAAAAGGGCGTGATCCCCAAGCGCGGCCTGATGCTGGCGCGCATGGTCGGCCACATCACCTACCTGTCCGACGAGGCCATGGGCGAGAAATTCGGTCGCGAACTCAAGACCGACCAGCTCAACTACGACTTCCACAGCGTCGAATTCCAGGTGGAGAGCTACCTGCGCTACCAGGGCGAGGAATTTTCCGGCCGCTTCGACGCCAACACCTACCTGCTGATGACCAAGGCGTTGGACTATTTCGATCCGGCCCATGCCCAGGGCGGCGACCTGGCCAAGACCCTAGCCGGAGTGCAGGCGCGCTTCCTGATCGTCTCCTTCACCACCGACTGGCGCTTTTCGCCGGCGCGCTCCAAGGAGATCGTCAACGCCCTGATGGCCGCGCGCAAGGACGTCAGCTACCTGGAGGTCGACGCGCCCCAGGGGCATGACGCCTTCCTCATCCCCATCCCGCGCTATCTGCAGGCCTTCTCCCACTACATGACCCGCATCGAGGTATAGCTGCCGTGCGCGCCGATCTGGACATCATTCAGGAATGGATCCCCGCCGGCAGCCGGGTCCTCGACCTCGGTTGCGGCACCGGCGAGTTGCTCGCCTGGCTGCGCGATCACAAGCAGGTCACCGGCTACGGCCTGGAGATCGACCCGGACAAGATCGCCGAATGCCTGCTCAAGGACGTCAACGTCATTGAGCAGGATCTCGACGGCGGCCTGGCCAACTTCGCTAGCGACAGCTTCGACGTGGTGGTCATGACCCAGTCGCTGCAGGCCATGCAATACCCGGATCGCATCCTCCAGGAGATGCTCAGGGTCGGCCGCCAGTGCATCATCACCTTTCCCAACTTCGGTCACTGGCGTTGCCGGCTGTACCTGGGCGGCCGGGGACGGATGCCGGTCTCGGACTTCCTGCCATACACCTGGTACAACACGCCGAACATCCACTTCTGCACCTTCGAGGACTTCGAGCGCCTCTGCCGCGAACAGCGCGCCCAGGTGCTGGATCGTCTCGCCGTGGACCGCCTGCATCGTCATGGCTGGGCCAGCAAGCTGTGGCCGAACCTGCTCGGCGAGATCGGCATCTACCGGGTCAGCGCGCCGCACCTGCACGACCTGCGCGTCGCGATATGACGTAAGGCACGGGTGGCGCAGCCAGCCTGGGCACGGCTTCGCGTACAATACGCCGCCCTTCTCAACGCGACGCGGTGTCTCCCATGTCCGACCTTACCGAACTGGTTCTCGCCAGCCACAACGCCGGCAAGCTCAAGGAACTCCAGGCCATGCTCGGCGACCGGGTGAAGGTGCGCTCGGTGGGCGAATTCAGTCAGGTGGAACCCGAGGAAACCGGGCTGTCCTTTGTCGAGAACGCCATCCTCAAGGCGCGCAACGCGGCGCGGCTGTCCGGTCTGCCGGCCCTGGCCGACGATTCGGGCCTGGCGGTGGATGCCCTCGGCGGTGCTCCCGGCATCTATTCCGCCCGCTACGCCGACGGTAAGGGCGATGCCGCCAACAACGCCAAGCTGCTCGACGTGCTGCGTGACGTCCCCGACGCCGAGCGTACCGGCCAGTTCGTCTGCGTGCTGGCCCTGGTGCGCCACGCCGACGATCCCTTGCCGATCCTCTGCGAGGGCCTCTGGCCCGGGCGCATCCTGCACGCCGCCCAGGGCGAGCATGGCTTCGGCTACGATCCGCTGTTCCAGCCCGATGGCGAAGCGGTCTCCGCGGCCGAACTGGCCCCGGCGGAAAAGAACCAGCGCAGCCATCGCGCCCGCGCCATGGCCCAGCTCAAGCAACGGCTCGGCCTGTGACCCCGGTGTTCGCCCTGCCGCCCCTGGCGCTCTACATCCATATCCCCTGGTGCGTGCGCAAGTGTCCCTATTGCGACTTCAACTCCCACGCGGCCGGCCCGACCCTGCCGGAAGCCGAGTATGTCGACGCCCTGCTGGCGGATCTGGACAATGACCTGGCGCACGTCCATGGCCGCCCGCTGACCTCGATCTTCTTTGGCGGCGGCACGCCCAGTCTGTTTTCCGCCGAGGCCCTGGGCCGTCTGCTGGATGGCGTGGCCCGGCGGCTGAGCTTCGCGCCGGATATCGAGATCACCCTGGAAGCCAATCCTGGCACCTTCGAGCAGGCCAAGTTCGTCGCCTACCGCGGTCTGGGCATCAATCGGCTGTCGATCGGCATCCAGAGCTTCCAGGACGCCAAGCTCAAGGCCCTGGGGCGCATCCACGGCCGCGATGAAGCCATTCGCGCCGCCGACCGGGCGCGCGCCGCCGGCTTCGACAATTTCAACCTGGACCTGATGCACGGCCTGCCCGAGCAGAGCGTCGCCGATGCCCTCGGCGACCTGGAGCAGGCCATCGCCCTGGCGTCCACCCACCTGTCCTGGTACCAGCTGACCATGGAGCCCAACACGGTATTCTGGAGCCAGCCGCCGGAGCTGCCCGAAGACGACACCCTCTGGGACATCCAGGAAGCCGGCCAGGCACGACTGGCGGCCGCCGGTTACCACCAGTACGAGACCTCCGCCTATGCCCGGCCCGGGCGCCAGGCGCGGCACAATCTCAACTACTGGGGCTTCGGCGACTTCCTCGGCATCGGCGCCGGCGCCCACGCCAAGCTCAGCGCCCCGGACGGCACCCTGCAGCGCACTTGGAAGACCCGCCTGCCCAAGGACTATATGGACCCGGCCAAGGCCTTCCAGGCCGGCGCGAAATCGCTGGCGCCGGCCGACCTGCCCTTCGATTTCATGATGAACGCCCTGCGCCTGGTGGACGGGGTACCCGCCGCCTGGTATCCGCAGCGGACCGGCCAGTCCCTGGACAGCCTGGCGCCTGCACTGGCCGCGGCGCGCCGCGCCGGCCTGCTGGCCGAGGATGCCCAGCGGCTGCGCCCCACCGCCCGAGGCCAGCTGTTCCTGAACGACCTCTTGCAATCCTTTCTGCCTGACTGACGAGGAGCTCTGCCTTGGACTTCGTACTCGACCATATCGCCGACCTCTCCCGCTGGAGCCGCAGCCACCTGGACGAGGTGGCCCTGGCGGTCACCGCCACCCTGCTGGTGCTGTTCGGCAGCCAGGTCAACGCCTTCATCCAGGCGCGCCTGGGCAGCCTGCCGACCGCCGTTCGGGTTCCGGCCTTCGCCCTGGCCTGCCTGGCCATCTATGGCGCTGCCATGACCTTCCTGACCCCCTGGGTGGTCAAGGGCCTGGCGCAGTTCAACAACTATGCCCTGGCCCCGGTGCTGCTGATCGGCGTCTGCCTGCTGGGCGTGCTGGCCGAACGCCGTAGCTAGCGGCAGCGGGCGCGGATACCGTCCAGCAGGCACTCCAGGGATTGCGGGCGACCCAGCAGGAAGCCCTGGAAGGTGTCCACGCCCAGATCCTTGAGCAATTCGAACTGGGCCTGGGTTTCCACCCCTTCGGCGACGATCTGCATGTCCAGTGCGCGGCACAGGCTGACGATGCCGACCAGCAACTGCCGGGATCGGTCGTCGGCGTCCACCGCCAGCAGAAAGCTGCGGTCGATCTTGATGGTGTCGAAGGGCAGGCGGTGCAGATAGCCCAGCGACGAATAGCCGGTGCCGAAATCGTCCATCGCCACCCGAAAGCCCTGCTCGCGCAAGGCGGCCAGGCGCCGCTCCGGCGTGCCCTGCTGCAGGAATACCGATTCGGTCACCTCCAGCTCCAGCGCCCTGGGCTCGATGCCGAATTCGGCGCAGGCGGCCGCGAGAACCTCGGCCAGTTCATCATCGGCCACCTGCAGCGGCGAGATGTTGACTGCCACCGGGATCTGCAGACCGGCGTCCTGCAGGGCCCGGGCGCAAGCGGCCGCGCGGCGGATCGCCAGCCGCCCGAGGGCCGAAGCCATGCCGTTCTGCTCGGCCAGAGCGACGAAGACGTTGGGCGGCACCGCGCCGACGCCCGGACAGTTCCAGCGCGCCAGCAACTCGGCGCTGACCATGCGCTGGCGGGCATCGAACTTGGGCTGCAGGACGAAGGTGATGAGCTCCGCCTCGATGGCGCCGTGCAAATGGGCCAGCAGGGTCACCTTGCTGCGCGCCTCGCAGGTCAGCTGCGGATCGTAGCAGCGCACCCGGCTCTTGCCGGCCGCCTTGGCCGCATACATGGCGGCATCGGCATTGCGCAGCAGGGTCTCCACATCCAGCCCCTCTTCGGGCGCCAGACTCAGGCCGATGCTGGCCGATACGCGGATATCGTGGCCGGCGATGCACTGCTGCCGGCCCACCGCCTGCACCAGTTGCTCGGCGACCTGGCGGGCCTGGTCGCGATCGCTCACGTCCAGCAGGGCGACGAATTCATCGCCACCCCAGCGCGCCAGCACCTCACCAGCCCCCAGCACCTGGCGCAACTCGCGCACCAGGGCGCAGAGCAATTCGTCACCGGCGGCGTGGCCCAGGGAGTCGTTGACCTCCTTGAAGCCGTCCACATCGATGAACAGCACCGCGAGGTTGCCGGTCTGTTCGAGGTCCTGCAGGCGCGCCTCGAAGTCCTGGTAGAAGGAGGTGCGATTGGGCAACTGGGTCAGGGCGTCGCTGAGCGCCATGCGCTCCAGCGCCTGCTCGGCGCGCTTGCGCTCGGTGATGTCCCTCAGACTGGCGACCACGTAGCCCTCGCGATCCGCCTCGCCGGCGAAGCGACTCAGACTGATCTCCACCGGCGTGATCCGCTTGGCGGAGACGTGGAACTGGGCTTCGCACAGGGCATAGCCGTCGCGCTCGAAGGTGCGGATGGCCGCCTCGGGCAACTTGATGTAGTGCGACAGGTACTGGCCGCTGACACTGCGCTCCGCACTGAGCATCAGGGCGCGCAGGGCGTCATTGGCTTCGATGATCTGCCCGCTTTCGGTCAGCACGGCCATGGCGTCGCGGCAGAGGGCGAAGGCCGAAGCGATGAGGTGCAGCGAGCGCTCGGTGCGCTGGCGAGCGCTACGCTCGACTTCGAGCCAGCGGCGTACGGCGTGCAACTCGGCCGTCGGCGAATCGGGACGGACCAGATCCCTCATGGAATCCGCCGCTCACGAAGGGCGGCACGGGACCGGGTGACGTTCTTGAAGAGGACTGACATCCAGGTGTCTCTGTGAATTCGACTGCAACCGCCATCACAGCAGGGCAATTGGCCATCATGCCAATTGCCCGTTGGCAGCTCAAGATCGATTCGTCAGAGATACACGGTCAGCTCTGGCGTTCGAACTTGAGATCCCAGACGCCATGCCCCAGGCGCTCGCCACGGCGTTCGAACTTGGTGCTGGGTCTTTCCTCGGGGCGCGGCACATAGCCCGAGGCTTCGCCGAGATTACGGTAACCCGGGGCGGCGTCCATGATCTCGAGCATGTGTTCGGCATAGGCCTGCCAATCGGTGGCCATGTGCAATACCCCGCCGACCCTGAGCTTCTGCCGGACCAGTTCGGCGAAGGCCGGCTGGACGATACGGCGCTTGTGGTGACGGCTCTTGTGCCAGGGATCGGGAAAGAACAGCAGCACCCGGTCCAGACTGGCATCGGCCACGCACTGCCGCAGCACCTCGAGGGCATCGCAGCTGTAGACCCGCAGATTGGTCAGGCCCTGGGTCATGGCGCCATTGAGCAGCGCGCCCACGCCCGGGCGATGCACCTCGACGCCGATGAAATCCTGCTCGGGCGCGGCGGCGGCCATTTCCAGGGTGGAATGGCCCATGCCGAAACCGATCTCGAAGGTACGTGGCGCCTGGCGCCCGAACACCTGGTCGAAATCCTGCAGGCCGTCGGTCAGCTCCAGACCGAAGCGTGGCCAACCCTGGTCGAGACCGCGTTGCTGGCCTTCGGTCATGCGGCCGGCGCGCATCACGAAGCTCTTGATGGTGCGCCGGGGGCGGTCGGGGGTCTGGTCGTCTTGATGGTCGGTCATGGCGTTATCGATAGTGGGAAAAAGAGACGCCCGGCAGAGGCCGGGCGCGTGATGGAGGGCGCTAGGTCCTAGTTGACCAGGCCGTCCAGCGGCGAGGACGCCGTGGCATAGAGCTTGCGCGGCATGCGCCCGGCCAGATAGGCCAGGCGACCGGCGACGATGGCGTGCTTCATGGCTTCGGCCATCAACACCGGCTCGCGGGCATGGGCGATGGCGCTGTTCATCAGCACCGCTTCGCAACCCAGCTCCATGGCGATGGTGGCGTCAGAGGCGGTACCCACCCCGGCATCCACCAGCACCGGCACCTTGGCCTCTTCGAGGATGATGCGCAGGTTGTAGGGATTGCAGATGCCCAGGCCCGAGCCGATCAGACCGGCCAGCGGCATGACGGCGATACAGCCGATGGCCTCCAGCTGGCGGGCGACGATGGGATCGTCACTGGTGTAGACCATGACGTCGAAGCCGTCGGCGACCAGCGTCTCGGCGGCCTTGAGGGTCTCGATGACGTTGGGGAACAGGGTCTTCTGGTCGGCCAGGACTTCCAGCTTGACCAGGTTGTGACCGTCGAGCAGCTCGCGCGCCAGGCGGCAGGTGCGCACCGCTTCCACCGCGTCATAGCAGCCGGCGGTGTTGGGCAGGATGGTGTAGCGCTCGGGCGAGATCACGTCGAGCAGATTGGGCTCGCCGGGCGTCTGGCCGATGTTGGTGCGACGCACCGCCACGGTGACGATCTCGGCACCCGAGGCTTCGATGGCCACGCGGGTCTCTTCGAGATCGCGGTACTTGCCGGTGCCGACCAGCAGACGCGACTCATAGGTGCGCCCGGCCAGGGTAAAGGGAGTGTCTTTCATCTGGATTCCTCTTGCGCGGCTAGCCGCCGCCGATGGCGTGGACCACTTCCAGCCGGTCGCCGTCCGCCAGGGCGGTGGTGGCGTGCTGGCTGCGCGGCACGATGTCGAGGTTGCGTTCCACCGCCACTCGCCGTCCGGTCAGGTCGAGACGCACGAGCAGGTCGGCGACGGTGGCGCCGTCCGGCAATTCTAGGGATTCGCCGTTCAACAGAATCTGCATGGCAAAGGCATCGTCACGGGGTGAGCCGGCATTCTACGCCGGTCGGGCGTGCATTGCAGCGGCGCCGGGCCGGGAACGACGGCCAGCGCGCGGTCAGAGACTGCTCAGACGCCAGGCGAGGATGGCCAGGCAGGCCCAGCCGGCGAGAAAGCACAGCCCGCCGAAAGGGGTGATGATGCCCAGCCGCGCGATACCGGTCAGCGTCAGCAGATAGAGGCTGCCGGAAAACAGCAGGATGCCGGCAATGAAAAAGCCACCGGCCCAGGCCACCAGGCGCCCCTGGAAGTGCAGCGACAAGAGGGCGACGCCAAACAGCGCCAGGGCATGGATGAGCTGATAGAGCACGCCGGTCTGGAACACGGCCAGGTAGTCGGCGGTCAGCCGGCCCTTGAGTCCATGGGCGGCGAAGGCGCCGAGGCCGACACCGGTGAAGCCGGCCAGGGCCGCGAACAACAGGAAGAGACGCAACATGGGTTTTACCGGGCGATGGAAGAGCAGCGCTGGTTATAATGGCCCGCTAACCGCCAAAGACCAAGCCGATGCTGCTCACCCTCCTCCGCCGTCTCCTGCGTATCGCCCTCTGGTTCGCCGTCCTCAGCGCCGCCCTGGTGCTGATCCTGCGCTGGGTGCCGCCGCCGGGCAGCATGCTGATGGTGGAGCGCAAGGTCGAGTCCTGGATCGACGGCAAGCCCATCGACCTGCAGCGCGACTGGCGACCCTGGAAGGAGCTGCCGGACGATCTCAAGATGGCGGTGATCGCCGGCGAAGACCAGCACTTCGCCGAGCACTGGGGCTTCGACATGGCGGCGATCCGCCAGGCCTTCAGCCACAACGAAGCCGGTGGTTCCCTGCGCGGCGCCAGCACCATCAGCCAGCAGACCGCCAAGAACCTCTTTCTCTGGAGCGGCCGCAGCTATCTGCGTAAGGCCTTCGAAGCCTGGTTCACCGTGCTGCTGGAAACCTTCTGGTCCAAGCAGCGCATCCTCGAGGTCTATCTCAACAGCGTGGAATGGGACGACGGCGTATTCGGCGCCGAGGCCGCGGCCCGTCACCATTTCAGCATAGGCGCGTCCTACCTCTCCGACCGCCAGGCCAGCCTGCTGGCCGCCGTGCTGCCCAATCCCCGCGAATGGAGCCCGAGCCGCCCCAGCGCCTACGTCGCCGAACGCGCCGCCTGGATCCGCCAGCAGGAACGGCAGCTGGGCGGCAGCGACTATCTCAGGCAGATGACCGGGCGGTAGCCAGGCAACTGGAAAACGCTGCGCGGTTTTCCACCCTACCGGCTCAAGTTGATTGATGCGGTCGTGCCTTGATGCTCCATCGCGGCCATGGGCCGCTCCTACAGAAGCATCACATCCTGTAGGAGCGACCCATGGCCGCGATACGCTGGGTCCGTGCACAACAGGGTAAGGATTTTCGGACATAAAAAAACCGCACCCGGAGGTGCGGTTTTTGGTCAGCGACCGGATCAGGCGGCGATATTGCCCTTGAGCTTGTTCATCGCGTTCTTTTCCAGCTGACGGATACGCTCCGCCGAGACGTTGTACTTGGCCGCCAGCTCGTGCAGCGTCGCCTTTTCCTCGGCCAGCCAACGCTGGTAAAGAATGTCGCGGCTGCGGTCGTCCAGGTGCTCCAAGGCCTCGTGCAGATTGGCCGTGGAACTGTCGGTCCAGTCGGCTTCCTCCAGCTGACGCGCCGGATCGTAACGGCTGTCTTCCAGGTATTGGGCAGGGGACTGATAGGCCGCATCGTCATCGGCATCGCTGGCCGGATCGAAGGCCATGTCATGCCCGGTCAGACGACTTTCCATCTCGCGCACTTCCCGGGGTTCGACACCCAGGGTTTCGGCCACGCGATGGACCTCGTCGTTGTTCAGCCAGGCCAGTCGCTTCTTCTGACTGCGCAGGTTGAAGAACAACTTGCGCTGCGCCTTGGTGGTGGCGACCTTGACGATGCGCCAGTTGCGCAGGATGAATTCGTGGATTTCGGCCTTGATCCAGTGCACGGCAAAGGACACCAGGCGTACGCCCATCTCGGGATTGAAGCGCTTCACGGCCTTCATCAGGCCGACATTGCCTTCCTGGACCAGATCGGCCTGGGCCAGACCATAGCCGGAATAGCTCTTGGCGATATGCACCACGAAACGCAGATGCGCGAGCACCAACTGTCGGGCGGCCTCGACGTCTTCCTTGTAGAAGAGGCGCTCGGCCAGTTCACGCTCCCGCTCCGGCGTGAGCAGCGGAATGCTGTTCACCGAATGTACATAGGCTTCCAGGCTGGCGCCGGGAACCAATGTAGGAACAGGTTGCAACGAAGTGGTCATGCGAATCCTCCGATTCACTAAGCACGGGACAGTCTAACACTGATTTTTTCGTCAGCGCCAGACTAGCCGAGGTTCCCTTAACCCCAGCTGAAGAACACAGTGAAATGCCTGTGTCATCAGGGGGTTAGACCGTTTCCGCAAGTTTCGGAAACGGCCGTTCGTCAGCGTGGGGCGAGTTCGCGCAGGTGGCGGGCAACCGCCAGCCAGGCGCCGATGTAGCCGAGCAGCACGGCGCCGATCAGCAGCTGCAGCCCGTCCTCGACGGCGACGCTGCCCAGGGCGAAATCACTGCCGTAGAGGCCGGCCAGATCCAGCACCGCGGCGTTGAGCCAGCTCAGGCCGAACACCAGCAGGGCCCAGGCGGCGATGCCGGCGCCGAGGCCGAACAGCGCGCCCATGTAGAGGAAGGGCCGGCGCACATAGCCGTCGGTGCCGCCCACCAGCTTGACCACCTCGATCTCGGTACGGCGATTCTCGATGGCCAGACGGATGGTATTGCCGATCACCAGCAGCAGGGCGATCACCAGCACCACGGTCAGGCCGAAGACGAAGCGCTCGCCGAGCTTGAGAATGGCGGTGAGCCGCTCGACCCACTGCATGTCCAGCTGCACCTGCTGCACGCCGTTCATCTCGGCCAGCTGGCTGCGCAGCATGTCGAGGCGACTCTTGTCGATTTCCCTGGGCGTCACGGCGATGACGCCGGGCAGCGGATTCTGCGGCAATTCGCGCAGCGCCTCACCCAGGCCGGCATCCTGCTGCAACTCCTTCAGGGCATCGTCCGGACTGATCCAGCGCGCCTCGGCCACATCGGGCAGGACCTTGATCTGACTCATCAGCACCTCAGCCTGGTCCTGACCGGTGCGCAGGTCGAGAAACACCGAGATCTGCGCCGCGCGCTGCCAGGAGCCGCCGAGTCGCTCGACGTTCTTCAGCAGCAGCGACACGCCCATGGGCAGCGCCAGGGCGATGCCCATCACCAGGCAGGTGAGGAAGGTGCCTATGGGCTGCTGCACCATGCGCCTGAGGCTGTCCCTCAGGCCGGTACGGTGGGCTTCGAGGTAGGCGTGCAGCGGACTGCGCCAGTCGCTCTTGGGTTTCTGCGGGGCCTGGCGCTGCGGACGCTGGGGCTTGCCGCCCTGTTCCTGGCCACGGGGCAGTTCGTTGCCACTCATGACGGGTTCTCCTCTTCGTCACCGATCAGGCGACCGCGCTGCAGGGTCAGCATGCGATGGTGCAGGCGGGCGATGAGCGCATGGTCGTGACTGGCGATCAGCACCGTGGTGCCGAGGCTGTTGATGTCCTCGAAGACGCCCATGATCTCCGAGGCCAGGCGCGGATCGAGGTTGCCGGTGGGTTCGTCGGCGAGCAGCAGGGCCGGCCGATGCACCACGGCGCGGGCGATGCCGACCCGCTGTTGCTGGCCGGTGGACAGCTCCGCCGGATAGTCGTCGAGCTTGTCCTTGAGACTGACCCGCTCCAACGCAGAGGCGACGCGCTTGGCGATCTCGGGCTTGGAAAGGCCGAGGATCTGCAGCGGCAGGGCAACGTTGTCGAACACGGTGCGGTCATGGAGCAGCTGGTGGTTCTGGAAGACCACGCCGATCTGCCGGCGCAGAAAGGGAATCTGCGCATTGGTGATGCGCGAGATGTCCTGGCCGGCCAGGGTCAGCTTGCCGCCGGTGGGCCTTTCCATGGCCAGGATCAGCCGCATCAGGGTGCTCTTGCCGGCGCCGGAATGACCGGTGACAAAGAGGATCTCGCCGCGTTCGGCACGGAAGCTCAGTTCCTGCAGGCCGACGTGACCGTTGGGATAGCGCTTGGAGACGCGGTCGAACTGGATCATGAGACGCCCCGCTCCGCGAACAGGGCCTGGACGAAGGGCCGCGCCTCGAAGGGCCGCAGGTCGTCGATGCCTTCGCCGACGCCGACATAGCGGATCGGCAGGGCGCTCTGCTTGGCCAGGGCGAAGATCACCCCACCCTTGGCGGTGCCGTCGAGCTTGGTCAGCGCCAGGCCGGTCAGGGGCACCGCATTGTGGAACTGCTTGGCCTGGTTGAGGGCGTTCTGGCCGGTACCGGCGTCCAGCACCAGCAGGGTCTCGTGGGGCGCCGCCGGGTCCAGCTTGCCGATCACCCGGCGCACCTTGCGCAGCTCCTCCATGAGGTTGTCCTTGGTGTGCAGCCGACCGGCAGTATCGGCGATCAGCACGTCGATGCCGCGGGCCTTGGCGGCCTGGACGGCATCGAAGATCACCGAGGCGGAATCGGCGCCGGTGTGCTGGGCGATCACCGGGATGCGGTTGCGCTCGCCCCAGACCTGCAGCTGCTCGACCGCCGCGGCGCGGAAGGTATCGCCGGCCGCCAGCATGACCTTCTTGCCGTCGTTCTGCAGCCGCTTGGCCAGTTTGCCGATGGTGGTGGTCTTGCCGGCGCCGTTCACGCCGACCACCAGGATGACGTAGGGCTTGTGCGAGGTATCGATCACCAGCGGCTGTTCCACCGGCAGCAGCATCTCGGTGAGTTCCTGCTGCAGCGCCTGGTAGAGCGCTTCGCTGTCGGCCAGCTGCTTGCGCGCCACCTTCTGGGTCAGGTTGCGCATGATGACGCCGGTGGCCTCGACACCGACGTCGGCGGTCAGCAGGCGGGTCTCCAGCTCTTCGAGCAGGTCGTCGTCGATGGCCTTCTTGCCGAGGAACAGGCTGGCCATGCCCTCGCCGAGACTGGCGCTGGTCTTGGACAGGCCCTGGCGCAGACGGGCGAAGAAGCCCAGCTTGGCGGGTTCGGCCGGAGCGACGACGATGGGTGGAGCGGGCTCGGGCTCGGGTTCAACCACCTCAGGCTCAGGGCGGACCGGGACAATGGGCGCAACGGTTACGACCGGGGCGGGAGCAGGCTCAGGCTCAGGCACAACCGGGGGCAGCGGCGCGACCGGCACAGCTAATGGCTCGGGCTCCACCTCGGGCGCCCTCACCGGCTCGACCTCGACCGGCGGCACGATGGGGTCGGCCACCAGCGGCTCGACCAGCGCCGTGAGGGCCACCGGCGACGGCGCCTCCTCTTCGGCGACCGGCACCGGGGTCAGCGAGGGGATCGCCTCCGGCGGTTCGGGCACCGGCTCCGGGTGCTGCACCGGCTCGCTGGCCAGCGGCGCGGGCAGGCGCTCCTCGGCGTCGGGCGCGGGGGCTTCGGCAGGCGTCTCTACGGGTTCGGCAGTCTTCTTGCGGAACCAGCCGAACAGGCCTTTCTTCTCCGTGGGGGGAGACTTCTTGTCGTCGGATCCAAACATGCGGGGCTCTGTATCGAACGGACGAACCGGCTGCGGGAGCTCCGCCAGGCGGGGCTCGACCGTCAGGCATGGCCGTCGGGAAAAGGGATGCGTATCCTAGCAGCCTGCCGGGCGGAAGACCTCCCCGTCGGCGAAAAACGCGCGACCGTCCCCAGGACGCAGCCGCTTCGTCCCCTACCGCGCTACAAGGCCTGCTCTCGCGATGCCCGCCTCCCGCTTCCGTCGGACCGCCCTGGTCGTCCTGCTCAGCCTGCTCCCCACCCTCGCCCTGGCCACGGCCAACCGGCAGAACACCGAGGAATTCACCCTCGACAACGGCCTCAAGCTGGTGGTCCGCGAAGATCACCGGGCGCCGGTCGCCGTGGTGCAACTCTGGTACCGCGTGGGTTCGAGCCTGGAGGCGCCCGGAGCGACCGGCTTGTCCCATGCCCTGGAACACCTGATGTTCAAGGGCAGCCGCAAGCTTGACGCCGGCGAGGCCTCGCACCTGCTGCGCGACCTGGGCGCCGAGGAAAATGCCTTCACCACCGACGACTACACCGTCTATTACCAGCTGCTCGCCCGTGATCGCCTGCCGGTGGCCCTGGAGCTGGAAGCTGATCGCATGCAGCACCTGCGGCTGGCGCCCGACGAGGTCAGGCGCGAGCTGGAGGTGATCAAGGAGGAACGCCGGCTGCGCACCGACGACCGCCCCGAAGCGCTGTCCTTCGAGCGCTTCAAGGCCGCCGCCTACCCGGCCAGCGGCTATCGCAATCCCACCATCGGCTGGCCCCAGGACCTGCAGCGCCTCGGCGTGGAGGACCTGCGCCGCTGGTACCAGACCTGGTACGCGCCCAACAACGCCACCCTGGTGGTGGTCGGTGACGTCGACCCCCAGGCGATCCATGCCGAGGTGCAGCGCTGGTTCGGCACCCTTCCGCGCAGCGACCTGCCCGCGCCGCGCCGCCCGCTGGAACTGCCGGCGCCGGGCGAGCGCCGTCTGGACCTGCAGGCCCGCGAACTGCCCAGCCTGCTGATGGGCTTCAACGTGCCCAGCCTGGCCACCGCCGCCCAGCCGCGCGATGCCTATGCGCTGCAACTGCTGGCCGCCCTGCTCGGCGGCGGTTCGGGCGCGCGCCTGCCCAGTCGTCTCGAACGCGGCGCGGAAGTGGCCAGCAGCGTGCGCGCCGCCTACGGTGCCTACACCCGTGGCGACAGCCTCTTCCTGCTCAGCGGCACCCCCAACACCCAGCGCGGCAAGACCCTCGACCAGCTGGAAGCGGCCTTCTGGGCGCAACTGGACCTGCTCAAGCGCGAGCCGCCCAGCACCGAGGAGCTGGCCCGGGTCCGCGCCCTGCTGGTGGCCGGGCTGGTCTATGGCCGCGACTCCATCACCGCCCAGGCCAGCAGCATCGGTCAGCTGGAAAGCGTCGGCCTCGGCTGGCGCCAGGGCGATCGGCTGCTCGACGAACTGGGCCGGGTCACCCCCGACGACCTGCGGCGGGTGGCGCGCTCTTACTTCACCCGCGAGCGCCTGACCCTGGCCCAGCTCAAGCCCGCAGGCACCGCGGAGAATCGTCCATGAAGCCGCTGTTATGGCTGTCGCTGTGCCTGCTCGCCGGTTGCCAGTCCCCTACCCCGGTCGGCGACCTGGCGCGCGCCTATCCCGCCGTGGACAGCCTCAGGACGCTCAAGGACGCACCGCCCCTGGGTCGCCAGCTGGATATCCAGCGCTGGCACACCGCCGAGGGCGCCCAGGTGCTGTTCGTGCCGGCGCCGGAATTGCCGATGTTCGATGTGCGCCTGATCTTCGCCGCCGGCAGCAGCCAGGATGGCGCCACCCCGGGTCTGGCCATGCTGACCAACGGCCTGCTCAACGAAGGCACCCCGGGACGCGATGCCGGTGCCATCGCCGACGGCTTCGAGCGCCTGGGCGTCGATTTCAGCAACGGCGCCTATCGTGATCAGGCGGTGATCGGACTGCGCACCCTCGCCGATCCGGCCCACAGCGAACCGGCCCTGGCGCTGCTGGCCGAGGTGGTCGGTCGCCCGACCTTTCCCAGCGAGGCCATCCAGCGCATCCGTGACCAGTTGCTGACGCTGATCGCCGCCAGCCGCCGCGAACCGGCCAGCCTGGCCGGCGAAGCGCTGCAGGAGCGCCTCTACGGCAATCACCCCTATGCCCATTCGCCCCGCGGCACCGCAGCCGGAGTGGCCCATCTCGATGCGGCCAGCCTCAGGGCCTTCCATGCCCGTGCCTATGCCGCCGGCAATGCGGTGATCGCCCTCACTGGTGACCTGGATCGAACGCGCGCCGAACAGATCGCCGCCAGGCTGTCGCGCGCCCTGCCTCGCGGTCCGGCCCTGCCGCCACTGCCGGTGCCGGCGCCTGCCGCACCGGCAGTGGTGCAGCTGGAGGTCCCGGCCCAGCAGACGCGCCTGCTGCTCGGCCAACTCGGCATCACCCGCCGCGATCCCGACTACGCCGCCCTCTTCGTCGGCAACCAGATCCTCGGTGGCGGCGGCTTCGGCAGTCGGCTGATGACCGAATTGCGCGAACGCCGTGGTCTCACCTATGGCGTCAGCTCGGGCTTCACCCCCATGCGGCAGCCGGGTCCCTTCACCATCGGCCTGCAGACCCGCGCCGAACTGGGCGATGCCACCCTGGCGCTGGTCCGCAACCTGCTGCGCGACTACCTGGCCCAGGGCCCCACCCAGGCCGAACTGGACCGCGCCAAGCGGCAGATCGAAGGCAGCTTCCCGCTGGCCAACGCCAGCAACGGCGCCATCGTCGCGCAACTGGGCAACATCGGCTTCTACGACCTGCCCAGCAGCTACCTGGACGACTTCCTCCAGCAGGTCCGCCGCCTCACGGTGGACCAGGTGCATGCCGCCCTGCGGCGCCATCTGGACCCGGAAAAGTTCATCGTGGTGAGCGCCGGCCCACGGGTCGCCCAGCAGCCGCTGCCGCCACCCCGCCCTCTTCCCAACCTGCCGCCCAGCGGCGTTCCGGAGCACTAGCATGGCCCAGAAGACCGCCAACCAACTGCGCATCATCGGTGGCGATTGGCGCAGCCGGCGCTTCGTCTTTCCCGATGCCCTGGGCCTGAGACCCACCCCGGATCGGGTCCGCGAGACCCTGTTCAACTGGCTGGCCGCCGTCACCCCGGGCGCACGGGTGCTGGATCCCTTCGCTGGCAGCGGCGCCCTGCTGCTGGAAGCCCTGTCCCGCGGCGCCGGCCCGGCGTTGGCCTTCGACCTCAATGCCCAGGCCGCCAATGCCCTGCGCGGCCATCTGCAGGCCCTCGGCTGCGCCCACGCCGAGGTGCGCCAGACCGACGCCCTGCAGGCCCTGGCCAAGCCGGCGGAGATGCCCTTCGACCTGGTGTTTCTCGATCCGCCCTTTGGCAAGGACCTGCTGGAGCCGGCCTGCGCGGCCCTGGAAACCCAGGGCTGGCTGGCCGCGGACACCTGGATCTATACCGAGAGCGAGACCCAGCCCTCGCGCCTGGCCCTGCCCGCGACCTGGCAGCTGCACCGCGAGAAGAAGACCGGCAACGTCCACTATGCCCTCTGGCATCGCCAGGCGTGAACAGTGCTCCCTTTCGCCCGGCGCGCTGGCTGCCCGGCCCGCACCTGCAGACCCTCTGGGGCTCGCTGTGGCGCCGCCTGCCGCCCATCACCCGGCCGCGGGAGCGACTGTGGCTGGAGGATGGCGATTTCCTCGACCTGGACTGGTACCACGCCGAGGATCCGCGCGCGCCGCTGGTACTGATCGCCCATGGCCTCACCGGCAGCTCCGGCTCCCACTATGTGCTCGGCCTGCAATTCGCCCTCGCCGCCCGCGGCTGGGCCAGCGTCGGCCTCAACTGGCGCGGCTGCTCCGGCGAACCCAACCGCCTGCCGCGCGGCTATCACTCTGGCGTCAGCGAAGACCTGGCCGCGGTGGTGCGCCATCTGCAGGCCAGTCGTCCGAAGGCGCCACTGTATGCGGTGGGCTTTTCCCTCGGTGGCAATGTGCTGCTCAAGTATCTCGGTGAGCGCGGCGCGGACAGTGGTCTCACCGCCGCAGCGGCGGTCTCGGTGCCCTTTCGCCTGGACCTCTGCGCCGATCGCATCGGCCTCGGCTTCTCGCGCATCTACCAGCGGCACTTCATCCGCGAATTGGCGCGCTACGTGCGCGACAAGCAGGCGCTGTTCGACCGCGAGCGCCACCCCGAGCAGCACGAGATCCTCGCGCGCCTGGGGCCGCCGGAGGGGCTCAAGACCTTCTGGGACTTCGACGACCGCTACACCGCGCCCCTGCACGGCTTTCGCGACGCCCGGGATTACTATCGCCAGGCCTCCAGCCGCTACTACCTGGGGGGAATCCGCATCCCCACCCTGCTGATCCAGGCCGAGGACGATCCCTTCATCGGCACCGACGCCCTGCCCGCCCGCGCCGAACTGGCGCCCGACACCCTGTTCGAGCGCCTGCCCCATGGCGGCCACGTGGGTTTCGTCGGCGGCGCCTTCCGCGACCCGGACTACTATCTGGAAAGGCGCATCCCCGACTGGCTGGTCAGCCAGCGGGCAGCGCCATCCGGCCGATAAACGCCCACGGGTCGGCGATCCCGGCGGCTGTCGCCTTGGCCTCACTCCGCCCCTGAGCTACCATCCAAGCCCCAACAGCTTCGCCCCCAGGAAAGCGTCATGAACCGAGTGCTATACCCCGGCACCTTCGACCCCATCACCAAGGGCCATGGCGATCTGGTGGAGCGCGCCTCGCGGCTGTTCGACGAAGTCGTGGTGGCGGTGGCGGCCAGCCCCAAGAAGAATCCGCTGTTTCCGCTGGAGCGGCGGGTCGAGCTGGCCAAGGCGGTGACCGCGCACCTGCCCAACGTCGAGGTGATCGGCTTCAGCTGCCTGCTGGCCAACCTGGTGGAGCAGCAGCAGGCGACCATCATCCTGCGCGGCTTGCGCGCCGTGTCGGATTTCGAATTCGAATTCCAGCTGGCCAACATGAACCGGGTACTGGCGCCCCAGGCGGAAAGCATGTTCCTGACCCCGTCGGAACACTATTCCTACCTGTCTTCCACCCTGGTGCGGGAGATCGCGGCACTCGGCGGCGACGTAACCAAGTTCGTCCATCCCACCGTGCATCAGGCGCTGCTGGAGCGTTTTGCCCCGGCCAGCTGATTAACCCCAAGGACTGTCGGGTGCAGCCGGCGCGCGGATGGGGCAAAATGCGCGCCTGACTTTTGGATCGCTGCGCGTTCGCGCGGCGTGGAGCCGACGATGTCCCTCATCATTACCGACGATTGCATCAACTGCGACGTGTGCGAGCCCGAGTGCCCGAACGGCGCCATCTCCCAGGGTGCGGAGATCTATGTGATCGATCCGAACCTGTGCACCGAGTGCGTGGGCCACTACGACGAACCCCAGTGCCAGCAGGTCTGCCCGGTGGACTGCATCCCCCTCGACGAGAACCATGTCGAGACCAAGGAGCAGTTGCACGACAAGTATCTGAAGATCAGCGGCCAGGCTTAAACAGCCTGGCCTACTCGGTACGCCCGTACCCGCTCTGGGTGCAGCCCAAGCAGCGCACGAAGGCCGCCTTGCCCGGCTCGACCACCAGCGCCTTGCCGGCCTTGCCGATGTTACCGCCGGCGGCGGTGAACGGCAGACTGACCACGAACGCGCCCGCGCCGATCACGGTGGCGGCGATCAGCAGCGGTCGCGCGATCAGCAGATCGCCGATCATGGAAAAGGCGGCGGGAGCCTGGGCTTCACCGAACGCCTGGTCGGCGGTCTGATATTCGGTGACGTCACCCTGGGCCTGCTGTGCCTGCGCCGGCAGGACCTGCATCGTCAGGGCCAGCGCCAGCACGGCGGCCAGGCTACGGAACGGATTCATACGGCTGATCCCTTGCGCGGTTGTAATGGTGGTCCCTGAACTATAACAGGCCGCCCGCAATTGTCATGCGGGCGGCCCCCAGACGTCATTCGGCGCGGACGACCGGCTGGGGCGCACGGCGATAGGCATAGACCATGAGCGCGATACCGCCGAGCACCATGGGTACGCAGAGCACCTGCCCCATGGTCAGCCAGCCCCAGGCCAGATAGCCGAGCTGGGCGTCGGGCACCCGGACGAATTCGACGATGAAGCGGAAGATGCCGTAGCAGAGCACGAACAGGCCGGACACGGCCATGGTCGGCCGCGGCTTGCGCGAGTACAGCCAGAGAATGACGAACAGCGCCACGCCTTCCAGGGCGAACTGATAGAGCTGCGACGGATGGCGCGGCAGCTGGGCCGGATCGCTGTAGGGCGGGAAGATCATCGCCCAAGGGACATCGGTGGGCTTGCCCCAGAGCTCGGCGTTGATGAAATTGCCGAAGCGGCCGGCACCGAGGCCGATGGGTACCAGCGGCGCGATGAAGTCCATCAGCTCGAAGAAGCCCTTGTTGTGGCGCTTGCCGAACCACCAGACCGCCAGGATCACGCCGAGCAGCCCGCCATGGAAGGACATGCCGCCCTTCCAGACCTCGAAGATCAGCGTCGGATTGGCGATGTACTCCGCCAGGTTGTAGAACAGCACGTAGCCGAGTCGCCCCCCGGCGATGACCCCCAGCGCCACCCAGAACACCAGGTCGGACAGGGTCTCGCTGGTCCAGCGCGGATCGAAGCGATTGAGTCGCCGCTTGGCCAGCCACCAGGCGCCGCCGATCCCCACCAGGTACATGAGGCCGTACCAGTGGATCTTCAGCGGCCCCAGCGACAGGGCCACCGGGTCTATTTGCGGATACGGCAGCATGGTGCCTCCTTGAAAGGGATCAGAGTAGAAAGTTGAGACCGACGCCGAACAGCAGCAGGGCGAACAGGCGCTTGAGCAGCCGGGGCGAGAGGCGATGGGCCAGCCGCGCACCGAAACGGGCCGAGAACATGCTGGTCAGGGCGATGCCCAGCAGGGCCGGCAGATAGACATAGCCCAGACTCCAGGCGGGCAGACCCGGCTGCTGCCAGCCGACCAGGATGAAGGACAGCGCCCCGGACAGGGCGATGGGCAGGCCACAGGCCGCCGAGGTGGCCACCGCCTGCTGCATCGACAGGCTGCGCCAGATCAGGAAGGGCACGGTGAGCGAGCCGCCGCCGATGCCGAAGATCGCCGAGGCCCAGCCGATCACCACCCCCGCCAGCGTCAGCGCCGGCTTGCCGGGCTCGCGGGCCTGGCGCTTGGGGCGCAGGTCCAGCGCCAGCTGGAGGGCAATGAGTATGGCGAAGGTGCCGATGATCTTCTGCAGCAGCGGGCCATGGATGGCGGCGGCGGTCAGGGCGCCCAGGGCACTGCCGAAGACGATGCCCAGGGCCATCCAGGCGAACAGCCGCCAGCGGACGGCACCGAGTCGATGGTGGGCCCAGACGGAATTCAGCGAGGTGAAGACAATGGTGGCCAGCGAGGTGCCCACCGCCAGGTGGGTGAGGATGTCCGGATCGAGGCCCTTGGCGGTAAAGCTGTAGACCAGCACCGGCACGATGATCAGGCCACCGCCGACCCCGAACAGACCGGCCAGCAGCCCGGCGCAGGCGCCGAGCACCAGGAAGAGCAAGAGATCCATCATCACCTCGGGCGCAAGAGGCGGCATGGTACGCCGCTACCTGTCAGGCGGGAAGCAGCCTTCCCGCCTGACACGCTCAGCTCTGGACGCTGGCTGCCGGGTTGATCACCCGGCCCAGTCCGAGATTGCGCAAGGCCAGGTGCAGGGCGCTGTGGATGACCTGGGGGTTGTCGATCTGGCGCATCTGCTGCACCAGCTCGCGGGCCTTTTCCAGGGTGACCTGGCGCAGCAGCCACTTCACCTTGGGCAGGTTGGTGGCGTTCATCGACAGGGTATCGAAGCCCATGCCCATGAGCAGCACCGCCGCCGCCGGATCGCCGGCCATCTCGCCGCAGATGCTGACCGGCACCCCTTCGGCGTGGGCGCCGTCCACCACCTGTTGCAGCGCCTGCAGCACCGCCGGGTGGAAGTAGTCGTAGAGGTCGGCCACCCGCGGGTTGTTGCGATCCACCGCCAGCAGGTACTGGGTCAGGTCGTTGGAACCCACCGAGATGAAGTCCACCTGGCGCGCCAGGTCGCGGGCCTGGTAGACCGCCGAGGGTACCTCGACCATGACGCCCACCGGCGGCATGGGGATGTCGACGCCTTCGTCACGCACCTCGCACCAGGCGCGGTGCAGCAGGTGCTGGGATTCCTCCACCTCGTGCACGCCGGAAATCATCGGCAGCATGATGCGCAGGTTGTTCAGGCCTTCGCTGGCCTTGAGCATGGCGCGGGTCTGCACCAGGAAGATTTCCGGATGGTCCAGGGTGACGCGGATGCCGCGCCAGCCGAGGAAGGGATTGTCTTCCTTGATCGGGAAATAGGACAGCGCCTTGTCGCCACCGATGTCCAGGGTACGCATGGTCACCGGCGCCGGATGGAAGGCGGCCAGCTGCTCGCGATAGATGGAGAGCTGCTCCTTCTCGCTGGGAAAGCGCTCGTTGACCATAAAGGGGACTTCGGTGCGGTACAGCCCGACGCCTTCGGCGCCGCGCTGCTGAGCGCGGGCCACGTCGGCCATCAGGCCGGTGTTGACCCACAGCGGCATGCGGTGACCGTCGAGGGTCTCGCAGGGCAGGCTGCGCAGGGCGTCGAGGCCCTGGGTCAGCTGGCGCTCCTCTTCCACCACGTCGCCATACTGCTTGATCAGCGTCGGCGACGGATTGGTGAAGATCTCGCCATGGTAGCCATCGACGATGAGGTCGATGCCGTCCACCTTGGAATACGGCAGGTCCACCGCGCCCATGACGGTGGGCACGCCCATGGCGCGCGCCAGGATGGCGACGTGGGAGTTGCCCGAGCCGAGTACCGAGATCAGGCCGACCAGACGCCCTTCGGGCACCTCGCCGAGCATGGCCGGCGAGAGCTCCTCGCTGACCAGGATGGTGTTTTCCGGATAGATCAGGCAGGCCTGGTGAGCCTGCTGCAGATAGGCCAGCAGCCGGCGACCGAGGTCGCGCACATCGGCGGCGCGTTCGCGCAGATAGGCGTCGTCCATCAGCTCGAAGCGCTGGACGTGCTCCATCACCACCTGGCGCAAGGCGCCCTGGGCCCACTGCCCACTCTTGATGATGGTGGTCACCTCGTTACCGAGGGCGGCGTCGTCGAGCATCATCAGATAGACGTCGAACAGCGCCTGCTCTTCCTTGCGCAACTGGGTGGACAGGCGCTTGGACAGCGCCTTCATGTCCGCCCGTACGCCTTCGATGGCGGTGCGGAACAGCTGCAACTCGGCGTCGATGTCGGTCACGGTCTTGTCCGGGACCACTTCCAGGTCAGCCGGTGGCAGGACCACCACCGCCTTGCCGACGCCGACCCCGGGCGAACCGGGGATGCCGACGAAACGGGCTTCCTGGATACCCCGGCCCTGCCGGTCCAGCCCGCGGATGGTCCCGGTGGCCTCGGCATGGGCGATCACCCCGGCGAGCTGGGCGCTCATGGTCACCAGGAAGGCCTCCTCCCCCTCGTCGAACTGGCGACGCTCCTTCTGCTGCACCACCAGCACGCCCATGACGCGCCGGTGGTGGATGATGGGCGCACCGAGAAAGGAGGCATAGCGTTCTTCGCCGGTCTCGGCAAAGTAGCGAAAGCGCGGGTGACTGGCGGCGTCTTCGAGATTGAGCGGCTCTTCGCGGGTCCCGACCAGGCCGACCAGGCCCTCGTTGGGGGCCATGCTGACCCGACCGATGGACTTCTTGTTGAGGCCCTCGGTGGCCATCAGCACGAAACGGTTGGTATCCGGATCCAGCAGATAGACGGAGCAGACCTGCGACTGCATGGCCGCGCGGACGCGCTGCACGATGATGGACAGTGCCGACCCCAGATCCTTGGCGGCATTGACCTCCTGGACGATCTTGCGCAGAACTGCAAGCATCTAGCGCCTCCGCAGCCGACGCCCGGCGGAACCGCCGGCGTGCATCACGTGTCGTTCATCCTGCATGACCACAGCTTCTCCTCACCTTTTTCGCACCGGCCGTACCGGTAATCAGGCCAGCAAGCGGGGTGCCAACTCCTTGAGCGCCCGCCGATAGACCTCGCGCTTGAAGGTCACCACCTGGCCCAATGGGTACCAGTAGCTTACCCAGCGCCAGCCATCGAATTCCGGCTTGCCCGTCACATCCATCCGCACCCGCTGCTCTTCCGCGGTCAGCCGCAGCAGAAACCACTTCTGCTTCTGGCCGATGCACAGCGGACGGCTATGGGTGCGCACCATGCGCTGCGGCAGACGATAGCGCAACCAGCCCCGGGTACAGGCCAGGATGCGGACGTCATCGGGGCTCAGCCCCACCTCTTCGTTCAGCTCCCGGTAAAGCGCCTCTTCGGGCGTTTCCCGGTCATCTATCCCACCCTGGGGGAACTGCCAGGCATCCTGGTTGATGCGGCGGGCCCACAGAACTTGGCCGGCATCGTTGGCGAGAATGATGCCGACATTGGGGCGAAAACCATCAGCGTCGATCACGGCTGCCACCCTTGAAAAATGTCGTTGCCCGCATTGTTCCACAAAGCCCGACAGCCCAGCAATGCAAGCTCCGGACCGACTGGGGCGCGGCCGACCGGCGCAGGCTCCCGGCGGCTGCCGCGACCTGCAAAAGCCCGCATTATGGTGGTCGCTAGCTGAACGTCGGCTTAAGGGCCGGCAAACGTCGCGCTTCAGCGAAAATGCCGTTGCACGGCCATGTAGAGGGCCAGTGCCAGACCGATCCAGCCGACCAGCCAGAAATAGTCAAGATAGCCCAGCACCTGGCTCTGGCGGGTGACCAGACTGGAGATCTGCGCCAGGGCGCTGTCGGCGCCGGTGGCTTGCCGATAGCGTTCGCCATAGGCCTGGTAGTTCTGCGCATAGGGATTGACCGCGGCGCTGAGCACCGCGGCGTGAAAGGCGTCGCGCCACTGCAGGAAGACGTTGGAGAGCACGATGCCCATGGGCATGACCAGTTGCTGGGTCATGTTCTTGATCTGGTAGGCCTGGCTGAAATAGGCCGGCTCGACGCGCATGAAGGTGTACATGATGATCACCGCGAAGGTGCCGATCAGGTAGGTGCCATGCATCATCAGCCCCGGGACCAGCTGCTGGTAGAGGGGCACGTCGGCGTGCTGGCGCACCATCCAGAAGCCGTAGCCGGCCAGCAGCAGGTAGCCCGCCACCAGGTACTTGCGAAAGCCGCCCCAGGGAAAGCGCTCGCGCAGCCGCACCGAGGTGATCATCAGCAGCGGGGCCAGACCGCACAGCCAGCCCAGCGCCATGACGCCCCCGGCGGTATAGACCGGCAGTTGCAGGCCGTTGACCACGTACTGGGGGATGATGAAGTTGTAGGCGCCGAGCAGGAAGTAGTTGAGCATCATGAACAGCATGCCGGCGAGAAAGCCCGGGGTGATGGCGTGCTTGAAGTCCAGCGTCGGCCGTGCCAGGCCGCGCTCGTAGTAGACATAGAGGCCGAGGATGGCCGTTCCCAGCAGCAGCTCCAGGGCCAGCCACAGCCCATCGCTGAAGAAGTCGAAGGCCAGGCGCTGGGTGGTGGTGGTCAGCAGCAGGCTGCCCACCGTCAGCAGCACCATGGACAGCAGCGAAGGCGCTCCGGAATTCTGCAGCGGATGGGAGCGCCGCGGCAGCGAAAGCCAGACGCACACCGCCACCAGCGCACAGGCCAGCGCCGGCACCATGAAGATGGCGCGCCACTGATGACCTTCCAGCAATTCCGCGGTGGTGAAGGACGCGAGCGCACCACCCAGGGGTACGCCGGAAGCGAAGGCGCGGATCCCGGTCGGCAACTGCGGACCGGAGAAATACATCTGCACCAGTACCCGCGCCCCGGCAAAGAAGGTGGCGGCACCGGCGCCCATCAGTACTCGCCCGACGATGAAGGTCGGCAGATCGGTGGCCACCAGGCAGCACACCTGGCCGACCAGGTGGATGCCGACGGCGGTGAAGATCAGGTTGCGATAGCCCAGGCGCTGGGCGAACCACTGGTGCGGGGCACTGGTGACGATGACCGCGGCGCTGTAGCAGGCCGTGGCCAGGGTGTAGCTGCGGGGGTCGATACCCAGGCCGCCGTAGACATAGCGGTTGGCCAGGGCGATCGACAGGTTGTCGAGAAAGTACACCAGCACCATCAGGGTGATGCTCAGCAGCAACAGGCCGCGGTGGTGAGGGCGATCGGTGTCGTCGGCGTACATGAAGACCCAGGCTGGCACTAAGGGGGCCAGTCGTGGACCCTGCGTCCAGGGCGGGGTTCAGAGACCGCGTTGTCGCAGCCTCCTCCAGGTGATGCACATCGCGTCCCGGCTCAGCCGGGCAGTAGGGCCCGGACGTCGGCCAGGAGTTCGTCCGGCACCTCCACCCAGCCACGGGTGGTGTTACGAGTCCGTGCCTGGTAGCGGCGTTGCGACGGCAGGCGGGCGCCCTGGGCCTCGATACCGGCGAACAGCTGCTCGGCACGCTGCTGATAGTCGGCCACTGCCGCGCCGAGAAAGCGCTGGGGATCGAAAGCCAGGATGAGTTCGCCGTGATAGGGCAACCCGCCCGCGCCGGCGTCGACCACGGAAGACTCCGGACTGGTGAGATCACCGATCAGCGGGCCGGCGAGCAACTCGATCATGGCCGACAGCGCCGAGCCCTTGTGACCGCCAAAGGTGAGCATGGCGCCCTCCTCCAGCACGGTGCGGGCATCGCTGCTGGGAGCACCCTCGGCATCCACCCCCCAGCCCTCGGGCAGGGCCTTGCCGGCGCGACGATGCAATTCGATTTCGCCGCGGGCCACGGCGCTGGTGGCGAAGTCGAAGACGAAGGGCTGCCCTTCCGGCCGTGGCCAGCCGAAGGCCAGGGGATTGGTACCGAACAGGGGGCGATGCCCGCCGGCCGGGGCGACATAGGCCTGGGTCGGATTGCAGGCCAAGGCCACCAGGCCCCTGGCGGTGAGGGCTTCCATCTCCACCCAGAGCGCCGAGAAGTGCACGCAGTTGTTGATCGCCAGGGCTGCCAGACCGCAATTGCGCGCCTTGGCTTCCAGCAGCGGCAGACCCGTGTGAAAGGCCAGCGGCGAGAAGCCGCCCCCGGCATCGACCCGGACGATGGCCGGTGCCACGTCTTCGACGCGAGGCTCGGCATCCGCCACCACCTTGCCGGCCTTGAGCGTCTTGACGATGCCCAGCAGCCGATAGATGCCGTGGGAGGCGCAGTCGTCACGCTGGCCGGCCACCATCATGGCAGCGATGGCCGCGCCCTGCGGCTGGCTGAAGCCGTGGGCCGCGAGCACCTCTTCGGCCAGGTGCTGCAGGTCTTCCGGGGTCATCTGGGCCATGGCGGCGCTCCGTCGGGAAAACCCCGACTATGCCGTAACCGGCCACGCCCCGCTCGCTCGACTTGGGACCGGCCGTGCCGATCCCGGCACAGTCAGCCCTGGTGGTAGCGCCCCGACAACTCGTGGACGGCTTCGATGAAGGCACCGGCATGGGCCGGGTCCACCTCGGGGGTGATGCCGTGGCCGAGGTTGAAGACGTGGCCGCTGCCCTGGCCATAGCTTTCCAGGATGCGCCCCACCTCCGCGCGGATGGCCGCCGGTTTGGCGTAGAGCACGCTGGGGTCCATGTTGCCCTGCAGGGCGACCTGGCTGCCGACCCGCCGACGGGCTTCGCCGATGTCGCAGGTCCAGTCCAGACCCAGGGCCTCGGCGCCACTGTCGGCCAGACTTTCCAGCCAGAGACCGCCATTCTTGGTGAAGAGGATCACCGGTACCTGGCGTCCTTCATGCTCGCGGATCAGCCCGGCGACGATCTTGCGCATGTAGGCCAGGGAAAATTCCTGGTAGGCCGCAGCGGACAGGTTGCCCCCCCAGGTATCGAAGATCTGTACCGCCTGGGCACCGGCGCGAATCTGGCCGTTGAGGTAGGCGGTGACCGCCTGGGCCAGCTTGTCCAGCAGCAGGTGCAGGGCCTCGGGGGTGTCGTAGAGCATGGCCTTGGCCTTGCGGAAATCCTTGCTGGAGCCGCCTTCGATCATGTAGGTGGCGAGGGTCCAGGGGCTGCCGGAAAAGCCGATCAGGGGTACCCGGCCGTCCAGCGCCGTGCGGATGGTGCGCACGGCGTCCATCACGTAGCCCAGGTCGGATTCGGCATCGGGGATCGGCAGCGCCTCGATGTCGGCCGGCGTATTGATCACCTTGCGAAAGCGCGGCCCCTCGCCGGTCTCGAAATAGAGGCCCTGACCCATGGCGTCGGGGATGGTGAGGATGTCGGAAAAGAGGATGGCGGCATCCAGCGGATAGCGCTCCAGCGGCTGCAGGGTCACCTCGCAGGCGAATTGCGGGTTCTTGCACAGACTCATGAAGTCCCCGGCGCGGGCCCGGCTGGCGCGGTACTCGGGCAGATAGCGCCCGGCCTGGCGCATCATCCACACCGGGGTGACGTCCACCGGCTGCTTGAGCAGGGCACGCAGGAAACGGTCGTTCTTCAGGGCAGTCATGGCGACATCCGGCAGCAAAAGTGCCGGCATTGTCGCAAAGCGGCTGGCAAAAGGCACGGCGAGGGGTCGTGCCTTTTGTCTATCGGGGCGATGGGGTGCTCCATAGGGTGACGGTACAGCCTCGCCTATCGCCGGACGGTCATCCAGATGGAAAACGCTGTGCGGTTTTCAATCCTACGGATCGGCGGGCTGATCGCGGCCATGCCGGTGCGCCGTAGCGACCGCTCCTACAGCGTGATGCTTTTCGTAGGAGCGGCCCACGGACGCGATAATCCTTCGCCAATAAAAAAGCCGACCGGCTTGTACCGGTCGGCTTCTGTCTAGCCGTCGAACGTCAGACGCCCAGGTAGTCGAGGATGCCCTCGGCGGCGTTGCGGCCTTCGAAGATGGCGGTCACCACCAGGTCGGAGCCGCGCACCATGTCGCCACCGGCAAAGATCTTCGGGTTGCTGGTCTGGTGCTTGAACTCGTGCAGCCCTGGCGCGACCACGCGGCCCTGGGTGTCGAGGTCGATGCCGAACTGCTCGAACCAGGGCGCGGGACTCGGGCGGAAACCAAAGGCGATGACCACCGCATCGGCCGGCAGGATCTCCTCGGAACCGGGAATCGGCTCGGGACTGCGGCGACCACGGGCATCGGGCTCGCCCAGACGGGTCTCCACCACCTTGACGCCTTCCACCTTGTCTTCGCCGATGATGGCGACGGGCTGGCGGTTGAAGAGGAACTTCACGCCCTCTTCCTTGGCGTTCTTCACTTCCTTGCGCGAGCCCGGCATGTTGGCGGCGTCGCGGCGATAGGCGCAGGTCACGCTCTTGGCGCCCTGGCGGATGGAGGTGCGGTTGCAATCCATGGCGGTGTCACCACCGCCCAGGACCACCACGCGCTTGCCCTTCATGTCGACGAAGTCGGCCGCATCCTTTTCGAAGCCCAGGTTGCGATTGACGTTGGCCACCAGGAAATCCAGGGCGTCGTGCACCCCGGGCAAGTCTTCGCCGGGGAAGCCGCCCTTCATGTAGGTGTAGGTGCCCATGCCCAGGAAGACCGCATCGAATTCTTCGAGCAACTGGTCCAGGGTCACGTCCTTGCCCACCTCGGTGTTGAGGCGGAATTCCACGCCCATCCCGCCGAAGACCTCGCGGCGGCGGCTGAGCACGGTCTTTTCCAGCTTGAATTCGGGGATGCCGAAGGTCAGCAGGCCCCCGATCTCGGGATGCTTGTCGAATACCACCGGGGTCACGCCGTTGCGTACCAGGATGTCGGCACAGCCCAGGCCGGCCGGACCGGCACCGATCACGGCGACGCGCTTGCCGGTCGGCTTGACCTTGGACATGTCCGGGCGCCAGCCCATGGCGAAGGCGGTGTCGGTGATGTACTTCTCCACCGACCCGATGGTCACCGCGCCGAAACCGTCATTGAGGGTACAGGCGCCCTCGCAGAGCCGATCCTGCGGGCAGACCCGGCCACAGACCTCGGGCAGGGTGTTGGTCTGGTGCGCCAGCTCCGCCGCCGCCAGGATGTTGCCTTCGGAGACCAGCTTGAGCCAGTTGGGAATGAAGTTGTGCACCGGGCACTTCCATTCGCAATAGGGGTTGCCGCAACCCAGGCAGCGGTGCGCCTGCTCGGCGGCCTGCTGCGGCTTGAAGGGATCGTGGATCTCGACGAATTCCTTCTTGCGCTGGCGCAGCAGCTTCTTCTTCGGATCCTTGCGACCGACCTCGATGAACTGGAAGTCGTTGTTCAGACGTTCAGCCATTTCCAAACCTCTTGAAGCGACGCCCCTTCAGCAGGGCGCCACGAGCTATCACGGTGAAACCGGCGCCTTGCGGCGCCGGCATCGAAGTCGTTATTCCGGACGGGCGCGGGTGCTGACCAGCAGCGATGCCAGGCTGGCCGCCTTGGGCTTCACCAGCCAGAACTTGCGCAAGTAGTCGTCCAGGTTCTCATGGAGATGGCTGCCCCAGGCGCTGCCGGTCTCGCGCACGTATTCGGCCAGGACCCCTTCCAGGTGGCTGCGATAGGCTTCCATGGCCTCGCTGTTGATGCGCTGGATCTCCACCAGTTCGTGGTTGACCCGGTCATAGAAACCATTGTCCAGGTCCAGCACATAGGCGAAGCCGCCGGTCATGCCCGAGCCGAAGTTGTAGCCGGTCTTGCCCAGCACGCAGACGAAACCGCCGGTCATGTACTCGCAGCAGTGGTCGCCGGTGCCTTCCACCACGGTGTGGGCCCCGGAGTTGCGCACCCCGAAGCGCTCACCGGCGGTGCCGGCGGCGAACAGCTTGCCACCGGTGGCGCCATAGAGGCAGGTGTTGCCGATGATGGCCGATTCCTGGCTCTTGAAGCCCGCGCCCTGGGGCGGGGTGATGACCAGCTTGCCGCCGGTCATGCCCTTGCCCACGTAGTCGTTGGCATCGCCTTCCAGATACATGTGCAGGCCGCCGGCATTCCAGACGCCGAAGCTCTGGCCAGCGGTGCCCTTGAGGCGGAAGGTCAGCGGCGCCTTCACCATGCCCTGGTTGCCGTGACGCCGGGCGATTTCGCCGGAGACACGGGCACCGATGGAGCGGTCGCAGTTGCCGATGCTCAGGCTGAAGTCACCGCCTTCGAGCTTTTCGATCCCGGGCAGCGACAGGCGCACCATTTCCTCGGCCAGCAGACCCTGATCGAACGGCGGATTCTTTTCCACCTGGCAGAACTGCGGCTTCTCGGCCGGAATGTGATCGCTACCCAGCAGCGGGGTGAGATCCAGGTGCTGCTGCTTGGCGGTCTCGCCCGGCAGGATTTCCAGCAGGTCGGTACGGCCGATCAGTTCGCCCAGGCTGCGTACGCCCAGCCTGGCCAGCCACTCGCGGGTTTCCTCGGCGATGAAGGTGAAGAAATTCATCACCATTTCCACCGTGCCGATGAAGTGTTCCTTGCGCAGCCGGTCGTTCTGGGTGGCGACGCCGGTGGCGCAGTTGTTCAGGTGGCAGATGCGCAGGTACTTGCAACCCAGGGCGATCATCGGCGCGGTGCCGAAGCCGAAGCTCTCGGCGCCGAGGATGGCCGCCTTGATCACGTCCAGGCCGGTCTTCAGACCGCCGTCGGTCTGCACCCGCACCTTGCCGCGCAGGTCGTTACCGCGCAGGGTCTGGTGCGCCTCGGCCAGGCCCAGTTCCCAGGGCGAACCGGCGTACTTGATGGAGGTCACCGGCGAAGCACCGGTGCCGCCGTCGTAGCCGGAGATGGTGATGAGGTCGGCATAGGCCTTGGCCACACCAGCCGCTACCGTCCCCACGCCGGGCTCGGACACCAGCTTGACCGATACCAGCGCCTTGGGATTGACCTGCTTGAGGTCGAAGATCAGCTGCGACAGGTCTTCGATGGAATAGATGTCGTGGTGCGGCGGCGGCGAGATCAGGGTCACGCCGGGTACCGCATAGCGCAGCTTGGCGATCAGGCCGTTGACCTTGCCACCGGGCAGCTGGCCGCCCTCGCCCGGCTTGGCGCCCTGGGCCACCTTGATCTGCAGGACCTCGGCATTGACCAGGTACTCGGGGGTGACGCCGAAGCGGCCGGTCGCCACCTGCTTGATCTTGGAACTCTTGATGGTGCCGTAGCGCGCCGGGTCCTCGCCGCCCTCACCGGAGTTGGAGCGCCCGCCCAGACGGTTCATGGCCTCGGCCAGGGCCTCGTGGGCCTCCGGCGAAAGGGCGCCCAGGGAGATGCCGGCGGCGTCGAAGCGGGTGAAGATGTTGGCCAGCGGCTCGATCTCGTCCAGGGCCAGGGGCTGGTCGCTGGTCTTGACCTTGAGCAGGTCGCGGATCATGGCCACCGGACGCTGGTCCACCAGCGCGGTGTATTCGCGGAACTTGGCGTAGTCGCCCTGCTGCACGGCGGCCTGCAGCAGATTGACCACGTCCGGGTTGTAGGCGTGGTACTCGCCGCCATAGACGAACTTGAGCAGGCCACCCGGCTGGATCGGCTTGCGGTTGTTCCAGGCTTCGCCGGCCAGCAGCTTCTGCTCGGCTTCCAGGTCGACGAAGCGCGCGCCCTTGATGCGGCTGGTGACGCCGGGGAAGCAGAGGTCGGTGACCTCGTCCGCCAGGCCCACGGCCTCGAACAGCTGGGCGCCGCGATAGGAGGCGACGGTGGAGATGCCCATCTTGGAGATCACCTTGAGCAGGCCCTTGGTGATGCCCTTGCGGTAGTACTTGAACACCTCGTAGAGGTCGCCCAGCACCTCGCCGGTGCGGATCAGATCACCCAGCACCTCGTAGGCCAGGAACGGATAGACCGCGGTGGCGCCGAAGCCCAGCAGCACGGCGAAGTGGTGCGGATCACGGGCGGTGGCGGTCTCCACCAGGATGTTGCTGCTGGTGCGCAGCCCCAGGTTGACCAGGTGATGGTGCACGGCGCCGGTGGCCAGCACCGCGTGCACCGGCAGCTTGCCCGGCTCGATGTGGCGGTCGGTCAGCACCAGCAGCACCTTGCCGGCGCGCACGGCCTCCTCGGCCTGCTCGACGATGTTGCGCAGGGCCGCCTCGAGGCCCAAGGATTCGGGGTAGTTGAGGTCGATCTTGACATGCTCGAAGCCGGGCTTGGGCATGTTGAGGATGGTCCGCCACTTGGCCGGCGAGACCACCGGACTGCTCAGGATGGCGCGATCGGCGTGCTCGGCGGTTTCCTCGAAGACATTGCGCTCGGCGCCCAGGCAGGTCTCCAGGGACATGACGATGGACTCGCGCAGCGGGTCGATTGGCGGGTTGGTGACCTGAGCGAATTGCTGGCGGAAATAGTCGTAGGGCGAGCGGATGCGCCGCGACAGCACCGCCATCGGGGTGTCGTCGCCCATGGAGCCCACGGCTTCCTGGCCCTGCTCGCCCAGCGGGCGCAAGACCTGATCACGCTCCTCGAAGGTGACCTGGAACATCTTCATGTACTGGCGCAGCTGATCCTGGTCGTAGAAGGCCGAACCGTGATCGTTGTCGTCCAGGGTCGCCTGGATGCGCATGGCGTTCTTGCGCAGCCACTGCTTGTAGGGATGGCGCGCCTTGAGGCGATTGTCGATGTCGTCGGTCTGCAGCACCTCGCCGGTCTCGGTGTCCACGGCGAGGATCTGGCCCGGGCCGACCCGGCCCTTGGCGATGACGTCGTCGGGCTGGTAGTTCCAGACGCCGACTTCCGAGGCCAGGGTGATGTAGCCGTTCTTGGTGGTCACCCAGCGCGCCGGGCGCAGGCCGTTGCGGTCGAGCAGGCAGACCGCGTAGCGACCTTCGGTCAGCACCACGCCGGCCGGACCGTCCCAGGGCTCCATGTGCATGGAGTTGAATTCATAGAAGGCGCGCAGATCGGCGTCCATGGTCTCGACGTTCTGCCAGGCCGGCGGAATGATCATGCGCACGGCGCGGAACAGATCCATGCCGCCGGTCACCAGCAGTTCCAGCATGTTGTCCATGCTGGAGGAGTCGGAACCGACGCGGTTGACCAGCGGACCGAGCTGGTCGAGATCCGGGATCAGTTCGTTGACGAACTTGGTCCGCCGCGCCTGGGCCCAGTTGCGGTTGCCGGTGATGGTGTTGATCTCGCCGTTGTGGGCGAGATAGCGGAAGGGCTGCGCCAGCGGCCACTTCGGCAGGGTGTTGGTGGAGAAGCGCTGGTGGAAGACGCAGATGGCGGTGGCCAGGCGCGGATCGCCGAGGTCCGGATAGAAGGCGGCAAGATCCGCCGGCATCATCAGGCCCTTGTAGACGATGACCCGGGACGACAGGCTGCAGATGTAGTGCTCGGCGTCCTCGGCGTTGCGCACCGAGGAACGGCGGCGGGCGGAGAACAGCTTGACCCCGAACTGCTGGTCGTCGAGACCCGGACCGGCGACGAACACCTGCTCGATGCGCGGCAGGCGGGCCAGGGCCAATTCACCCAGCACCGAGGTGTCGATGGGCACCTTGCGCCAGCCGACCAGGGTCAGGCCGGCGGCCTCGATCTCCAGGTTCATGTTGGCACGGGCCCGTTCGGCACGGGCCTCGTCCTGGTTGAAGAACACCACGCCGGCAGCGTACTGCTCGGGCAATTCGGCACCGAACTGCTCCTGGGCGATGGCGCGCAGGAAGGCGTCCGGCTTCTGCATGAGCAGACCGCAACCGTCACCGGTCTTGCCGTCCGCGTTGATACCGCCCCGGTGGGTCATGCAGGTCAGGGCTTCAATGGCCGTTTCCAGCAGGTCGTGGCTGGGCTCGCCCTGCATATGGGCGATCAGGCCGAAGCCGCAGTTGTCCTTGAAGCTATCGGGATTGAACAGGCCTGCTTTCATAGCGCTCTCACCGGCAATCAGGTTATTGCGAAGGCATCACAAAACGGTCCGCTTATTTGAACTTTTTTCGGACAGTCAAAGGCTGACCAGTGTAGCGAAAAAATCGCTTACGACAAACACTGATGACACCTGATGAAAATTTGGTGACGCAAAAAAGAAAGCCCCGGCATCACGCTCGTGATAGCACCGGGGCTTTATTTGCATCTCAGGCAAGAATCAGCGACTGGTGGCGATGTCCTGCTGGATGCTGGCGAAGGTCCGCGGCCAGGGTTTGCTGGCCTGCACCTTGGCCGGCAGCTGCTTGACCGCCGCTTCCGCCGCCGCCCGATTGGCGAAGTTGCCGTAGGTCACCACATAGAGCGCCTTGCCCTGGTAGCTCTTCTTGAAATAGCGGAAGTTGCCACTGTCGGACTGGGCGGCGATGAAGTCCTGCGCGGCCTTTTCGGTGCTGGTGCCCACCACCTGCAAGGCGTATTTGCTACCGGCCTGGCTGCCGTACCAGCCCGCCGCGGCGCTGCCGGCGTGGGCAGGCGCCGCCGTCGGGGCCGGCTTGGCCGGTGCCGGCGCGGCGGTAGGCGCAGGCGCGGTATGCCGGGGCGTTGGGGCAGCCACTGCCGGCGCACTGGGCGCTGGCGTGCGTGCCGGTGTCCGGCTGGGCAGTTCGTCTTCGTCACTGACCGGCGGGGCTTCGGTGGTCACGGTCGGCGGCACGCCGCCAGCGCCCATGTCGTTACCCGCCGCGGTACCCGCCTGCCGGCCACCAGCCGCTTCCGCCAGGGGTTCACGGATGACCGGCTGCGACTCACCCACCAGCGGCAGGGGCAGCGGCTTGGAAGAGCCGTCGAACTGGATGGGCGCCCCCTGGGCGTCCTTGCCGGCGGAGGCGGTGTTCTGGCCACCCATGGGCAGGTCCTGTCCGGCCGTGCCGGTGGCCGGGGCCTCGCTCTTGCCGCCCTTCAGCGACAGCGCCGCGGCGCCCACCGCCAGCACCACCACCCCGAGAATGACCAGGTGCTTGCGCGGCAGCGCCGCCAGCAGATTGCGCGAGCCCTTCGCCGGTGCGGCGGCCTTCTTGCGCCGGGCGCTCATGCCCGCCACCAGGACATCCCGGGCTTCTTCGTTGAGCCGACCGGGCCAGCCGCCGGAGCGCTGGTGGATGGTCGCGAGTTGCTCGTCGGTGAATATCTCCAGACCCTGGCCGGCACCCTCCAGGCGCTGGGCCAGATATTCCTCGGCCTCGCTCTCGCTGTAGGGCAGCAATTCGATGGCGTGATAGCGCTCTTCGCCCTGGGCGATGTCTTCCAGGCGCATCACCACTTCCGCTTCGCCGAACAGGAAGACGTGCAGGCGCTCCTTTTCGCCGCCACCGGCCAGTTCCAGCAGGGCTTCCAGCGCGGGGGTGGCCAGCGCCTCGGCGTCATCCACCAGGATGTAGACCTCCTGCCCCGCCAGGCGCACTTCCGCCGCCTGCGCGAGAATGGCCGCCGGCGTCTGGCTGTCGGCGCCCACGCCCTTGGCGACCTGGGCCAGCACGGTGCGGGCGTCGCCGCCGTTCTGCGCGGAAATCACCACGCAGTGCACGGCCTCCTTCTTGGTACTGGCCGCCAGCGCCTGGCGCAGCAGTGTCTTGCCACTGCCCTCGGGGCCGCTGACCACCAGCAGCAGCTGGCTATAGCGGGCCAGATGATGCAACTGGCCCAGCACCGGCTTGCGCTGCGCCGGAAAGAATTTGAAACCGGGAACGCGGGCGGCGAACGGGTCGTGAGTGAACTGATAGTGACCGAGGAAGGCTTCGTCGGCGTGCAGATTGGACATGGGACTCTCTTGTTCTCCTTACTGGGCGGTCAGCGCTTGGTAATCGGTACGCAGCGTCTGCTCGAGAATGTCGCGGGCGAAGTCGGAGGTCACCACGGCCTGGCCCAGGTCACTGAGCAGTACCAGCCGGAGTTGTCCATCCAGGACCTTCTTGTCCACCGCCATGAGGCGTTCGAAATCGGCCGGCTGCATGTCCGCCGGCGGTACCACGGGAAGTCCTGCCCGGACCAGCAGGCGCAGGGCGCGGTCGCGCTGGGCCGCCGTGAGCCAGCCCAGCAGCAGGGACATCTGCAACGCCATGACCATGCCGGCGGAAACCGCCTCGCCATGCAGCCAGACGCCATAGCCCTGGTGGGTCTCGATGGCGTGGCCGAAGGTATGGCCAAGATTGAGGATGGCACGCAGGCCCGACTCGCGCTCGTCGCTGCCGACCACCTGGGCCTTGGCCGCGCAGGAGCGCTCGATGGCTGCGGTGAGGGCCTGCTGGTCCAGCGCCAGCAGCGCCTCGACATACTCTTCGAGCCAGCCGAGGAAGGCTTCGTCGCAGATCAGGCCGTACTTGATGACCTCGGCCAGACCCGCCGACAGTTCGCGCGCCGGCAGGGTCGCCAGGCTGTCGGTGTCGATGACCACGGCCTTGGGCTGGTAGAAGGCGCCGATCATGTTCTTGCCCAGCGGGTGGTTGATGCCGGTCTTGCCGCCCACCGAGGAATCGACCTGGGACAGTAGCGTGGTCGGCACCTGGATGAAGTCCACGCCGCGCTGATAGCAGGCCGCGGCGAAGCCGCCCATGTCGCCGATCACCCCGCCACCGAGAGCGATGAGGGTGGTCTTGCGATCATGACGATCCTGCAGCAGGCCGTCGAAGATCAACTGCAGGGTTTCCCAGTTCTTGTGCGCCTCGCCATCGGGCAGCACGATCGAGCTGACCTGGCGATCGCCGAGGGTGCGCAGCAGGCGCTCCAGATAGAGCGGTGCGATGGTTTCATTGGTGACGATCGCCACCTTGCGCCCGGCGAGATGGGGCAGGAAGCAGTCCGGCCGATCCAGGAGGCCCTGGCCGATGTAGATCGGGTAGCTGCGCTCACCGAGCTCGACGTGAAGAGTCCGCATGCCGTCACCTTGATTCAAAGGGCGCCTAGCATAGCGCAGAACGCACGCGGCTTTAATGCGGCGCCAGGGCTTTCAGACGGTCGAGTATCTGCAGCACGACCAGCCGGGGTGGCCGCTCGTCGGTCTCGATGATGATATCGGCGATCTCGCGGTACAGCGGGTCGCGCATGGCCATGAGATTGCGCAGCACCGCCGCGGGATCGGCGGTCTGCAGGAGGGGGCGGTTGCGATCGCGGGAGGTGCGTTCGATCTGCTGCTCGATGGAGGCATGCAGATAGATGACCCGTCCGCCGTGCTTGAGCGCCTGGCGATTGTCCTCGCGCAGCACGGCGCCCCCACCGGTAGCCATCACCAGGCCGTTTTCCGCGCACAGCTCGGCGATCGCGGCGCGTTCGCGCTCGCGAAAGCCCTGCTCGCCTTCCACATCGAAGATCCAGGGGATGTCGGCACCGGTACGTTCTTCGATTACCTTGTCGGAATCCTTGAACGGCAGCCGCAATTCCTTCGCCAGGAGCCGGCCGATGGTGCTCTTGCCCGAGCCCATCGGTCCTACGAGAAACAGATTACGCACTTATGTCATCGACCAACCGCTATCGCCTGGTTGTTCATGATACGCGGCGTAAGGAAGATCAGCAGCTCGACTTTGCTGTCGGTGACCGAATCCCGGCGGAACAGTCGGCCGACATAGGGAATATCCCCCAGCATCGGCACCTTGGTGGTGGACTTGGTCTGGGTATTGGAGAACACCCCGCCCAGCACGATGGTCTCGCCATCGCTCACCAGCACCTTGGCATTGACCTCGTTCTTGCTGATCGGCGGCACGCCATTGAGCGCATTCTGGTAGTCAGGCGCATCCTTGTTGACCTTGACCTCCATGATGATGCGGTTGTCCGGGGTGATCTGCGGCGTGACCTCCAGCGACAGGGCGGCCTGCTTGAAGCTGGTGCTGGTGGCACCGCTGGAGCTGGCTTCCTGATAGGGGATCTCGGTACCGCGCAGGATCTTGGCGGTCTCCTTGTCCGAGGTCACCACCTTGGGCTGGGAGATGATCTCGCCATTGCCGCTGGATTGCAGCGCGGACAGCTGCAGGTCGAGCATCTTGCCCCCGACCATGAAGCCGACGCCGATGCCCGAGGTACTGCCGGAGACGCCCATGTCGACGAAGGGCGTGGGTGCGACGCCGCTGGTAGAAGTGAAACTACCCACGGTACTGGTGCCCGGCAGGAAGGCCTGACCGGTAGTAGGATCGACCGTGGTGGCGCCGTCCTTGCCATAGACCGCGAAATTGCCCGAACTGGCGTTGCCGCCCCAGCGCACGCCCAGCTGCTTGCTGTAGTCGACGTTGGCCTCCACCAGCCGCGCCTCGATCATCACCTGGCGCACCGGGATGTCCAGCTGCGAGACGATGCGCCGGAGTTCGTCCAGGCGATTCTGGGTCTGGTAGGCGATGATGCTGTTGGTGCGCTCGTCCACCGAGATGGAGCCGCGCTCGTCGGCGGTCTTGTCGGCGCTGGTCACCGACTGGAACAGCTTGGCGATATCGGCGGCCTTGGCGTAGTTGACCTGGATCAGGTCGCGACGCAGCGGGGCCAGCTGCTGGATCTGCTTCTGGGATTCCAGCTCCTGACGCTCGCGGGCGGCGATCTCGTCGGCCGGTGCCACCAGCAGCACGTTGCCGATCTGGCGCTTGTCGAGGCCCTTGGTCTTGAGGATCAGATCCAGCGCCTGGTCCCAGGGCACGTTCTGCAGGCGCAGGGTGATGTTGCCCTGCACGGTGTCGCTCGCCACCAGGTTGAGGTTGGTGAAGTCGGCGATCAGCTGCAGCACCGAGCGGACGTCGATGTCCTGGAAATTCAGCGACAGTTTCTCACCGGTATAGGTGAAGCGATCGGCTGCGCGCTTTTCCTTTTCCTCGGTGGTGAGCGGCTTGACGCTCAGGGTCAGACGATTGTTGGTCTGGTAGGCCAGGTAGTCGTAGGTCCCGGTCGGCTCGATGACGATGGACGCCCCGCCGCTTTCAGCCGAGGCGTTGACGAACTGCACCGGGGTGGCGAAGTCCTTGACGTCCAGGCGCACCCGCAGCTCTTCGGGCAGCTGGGTACCGGCGAAGGTCAGACGGATCTTGCCGCCCTGCTCCTGGATGTCCGGGTTGATGCCGGTCTCGCTCAGGTCGATGACCACGTTGCCCTCGCCCTGGGGACCCCGCTGGAAATCGATATGGCGGATCGCCTTGCCACGCAGTTGCGGCCGCGGCGCGGTCATGGCCGCCACGGTGGAGGTGGCCTGGGTCGGCGGCAGCGGCGTGCGGGCGACCGCACCGGGCAGGGGGGCGGACGAGGGTGCGGTCACGGTGGCCGGCGCGGCGGCGCGCGGCAGGTTGGGCGTCAGGTTGGCCTGGGCGCTGGCCGTCTGGCGACCGGCGGTGCCGCCGATGGTGACGAACAGATTGCGGCCGTCGGCCCGGGTGTCGTAGCTGGCCAGGTTGGTGAGGTTGATGATCAGGCGGGTGCGATTGCCCGCCTCGACCACCGTCACGCTACGAGCATTGCCATTGCCCAGCTCGCGGCTCTTGGTGCCCAGCTGGTTGGCGACGCCGGGCAGATCCAGGGCGATCCGCGCCGGCTGCTCTATGGTGTAGCCCTTGGGCACCGGCACCGGCTGATCGAAGGTCAGCTTGAGTTCGATGCGATCCCCGGGCAGGGAGGCGACGTTCAAGGCCTGCAGATCGGCTGCCAGGGCCTGACCGGCCAGGCTGCTCAGCAGCAGGGCCAGACCCAGTCCCAGTCGTCCCGCGATAGTAGTGTTCACAGTGCTCGCCCTGCCCATTTAAGTCTTTTCCTTCAAGGTGATGGTGCGCGGCCGTTCCAGCCAGCCACCCTCGCCATCCGGGACGATTTCGATCACGTCGATCTCGCCATCGGTAATCTTGGTGATGCGCCCGTCGTTACGCCCCAGGTAGTCGCCCACCTTGACGCGATGCACGCCCCCGGCACCGTTGACCAAAGCATAGCGGCCGCTGGCGTTGGCCAGGATGCCGACCATGCTGAAGGTCTCGATGTTGAAGCCTTCGAGAAACTGCTTGGGCCGATTGGCGTCCGGCTTGATGTTGCCGGTTCCGCGCTGGCGCACCGTGGGATCGATGCGCACCGGCGCCTGGAAGGGGCTGCGCAGGGCCGCGGCGGCGTAGGTGAAGGGTTCGTAGGCGCGAAACTGCGGCAACGGCTCGATGGAACCACGCGGCTTGGCCCGGGTTTCGTCCATGAAGGCCTGCAGATCGCTGGTATCGCTGGAACCACAGCCGACCAGCACGGCGGTCAGCAGGCAAAGCAACAGGGGCGTCCTCATTTGCCGAGCCCCTTGTCGTTGTACCTGTAGGTCTTGGCCAGGACGTTCATGCGCAACTTGCCGCCGCCTCCGGAGACCGTACCGCCACCATTGGCATTCTTGTCGTCCACCGGCTTGAGATCGAAGTCGTGCAGGGTGACGATGCGCGGCAGGCTGGAGACGCTGCTGACGAAGGTCGCCAGGTCGTGATAGTTGCCCACCACGGTGATCTGGATCGGCAACTCGACGTAGAACTGCTGAGTGACTTCGGGCAGCAGCTTGATCTGCTCGAATTCCAGCCCGCTGCCGAGACCGGTGCGGGTGATGTCTTCCAGCAACGCCGGCACCTCGGTATCGCCGGGCAGTTGCCGCAGCAGGGCACCGAAGGACTCCTCCATCTCCACCATCTGCTGCTTGTAGGCATCCAGATTGGCGGCCTGGAAGGCCTTGCTGGCGTATTGCTGCTTGAGCGTCTCTTCCTGGTTGCGCTGGCTGTCCAGCTGGGCCTGCATGTCGCTGAGATGGAACTGATAGCCGAGCAGGAGCACCACCAGCACGATCAGCAGGCAGGCGATGACCTTGACCGGCTTGGGCCAGGAACCGAGGTTCTCCAGGCTGAGTTCGTTGATGTCGACCTTGCGCAGGCTGGCCAGGGAATCGGCGAGACTCATGGTTTGCCTCCCTTGGCGAGCGGGGCCGGGGCAACGGGGGCGCCGGGCTGGGTCTGCTTGACGGTGAGCTGGAAGGTGTTGGCCTGGTCCACCGCTCCGGCAGTGGTCGCCTTGACCTCGATCAGCGTAGGCGACGCGAACCAGTCGGAGGCATCCAGGTTACGCATCAGGTTGGAGACGCGGTTGTTGGATTCCGCCTCGCCGCTGATCGACAGAGTGTCGCCCTGCATCTTCAGCTCGCGGAAGTAGACGCCGTCCGGCAGGGTACGCACCAACTGGTCGAAGACGTGGCCGATGACCGGGCGGTTGCCCTGCAGGTCCTGGATGATCTTCATCCGCGCCAGCAGCTGCTGACGACGGGTCTTGAGTTCGCTGATCTCCTTGATGCGCACGTCCAGCTGGGCGATGTTCTGCTGGATGAAGGCGTTGCGCGCCTCCTGTCGGGCGATCTCGCCGGACAGGTACTGATCCCCAAGAAACACGGCGCCGCACGACAGCACGAAGATGCCGCCCAGGATCACCAGGAACTGCTTGCGCCTTTCTTCGCGCAGCTGCTCCCGCCAGGGCAAGAGGTTGATGCGGGCCATCTAGTCGAAACTCCTCATGGCCAGGCCGCAGGCGATCATCAGCGCCGGGGCGTCACCCGCCAGGGCTGCCGCATTGACCTTGTTGCTGACGGTCATGTCGGCGAAGGGATTGGCCAGGACCGTGGGGGTGCCGATTTTCTGCTGGATCAAGCGGTCGAGTCCGGAAATTGACGCGGTCCCTCCAGCAAGCAAGATGTAGTCCACATCATTGTATTGCCCGGCGGCGAAAAAGAACTGCAGCGAACGCGCCACCTGCTGCACCACGGCCTCGCGGAAGGGCGTCAGCACCTCGCTCTGGTAGTCGTCCGGCAATCCGCCCTGCTTCTTGGCCAGACCGGCCTCCTCCACCGAGAGACCGTAGCGGCGCTGGATCTCCTCGGTGAGCTGACGACCGCCGAACAGCTGCTCGCGGGTATAGATGGTCTTGCCGTTGTGCAGCACGCTCAGGGTGGTCATGGTGGCGCCGATGTCGACCACCGCCACGGTCAGGTCGTCGACATGGCCGCCAAGCTGATTGGCCAGCAACTGGTAGGCGCGCTCCAGGGCATAGGCCTCGACGTCGACCACCTTGGCCGCGACGCCGGCCAGCGCCAGGGCCGCCTCGCGGACCTCGACGTTTTCCTTCCGGCAGGCGGCCAGCAGTACCTCGACGCGCTCGGCATTGCGTGGCGACGGCCCCTGCACCTCGAAGTCGATGGCGACCTCGTCCAGCGGATAGGGAATGTACTGGTCGGCTTCCAGCTTGATCTGGTTTTCCAGCTCGTCGTCGGTCAGGCCGGCATCCATCTCGATGGTCTTGGCGATCACCGCCGAACCGGAGACGGCCACCGCAGCGCTGCGCGCGGAGCTGCGCGCCTTGACCAGCACCCGGCCGATGGCCAGGCCCACGCCTTCGAGCTCGGCGATGTTCTTTTCCACCACGGCATTGGCCGGCAGCGGCTCGACCGCATAGGCCTCCACCCGGTAGCGTCCGCCTGAACGGCTCAACTCGATGAGTTTCACGGATGTCGAACTGACGTCGATACCCAGCAGCGTATTCGCCTTCTTTCTGAATAGCCCTAGCACATCAGTTCCCTATGAGCGACGGTGGTCTTCCGCGGACGGGCATTAGATAACAGACTTGACACCCGAGCAAATAGCGGCCAACCGCCAAACGCGCCTATAATGGCGACGCCGTGTAGGCTGACCCTCACCTGTCGCCCTTTCCTTCTTTCCATTCGAAAAGTCTCTTGATGCGTGTTCTGAAATTTTTCTGGTGGTCGTTGGTCGCCCTGGTCTGCAGCCTTTTGCTGGGTCTCAGCGGTGCCTTCCTCTACCTCAGCCCCAGCCTGCCCTCCATCGACGCCCTGCGAAACGTGCAACTGCAGATCCCTCTGCGGGTGTACAGCGCGGACGGCAAACTCATCGCCGAATTCGGCGAAATGCGCCGCTCGCCGCTGCGGTTCAACGAGATACCGCCCAATTTCATCCATGCCCTGCTCTCCGCCGAGGATGACAACTTCGCCAATCACTATGGCGTGGATGTGAAAAGCCTGGCGCGCGCGGTGAGCCAGCTGGTCAAGACCGGACACATCCAGACCGGCGGCAGCACCATCACCATGCAGGTCGCCAAGAACTACTTCCTGACCAGCGAACGCAGCTTCTCGCGCAAATTCACCGAAATCCTCCTGGCGCTGCAAATCGAGCGCCAACTGAGCAAGGACGAGATCCTCGAGCTCTACGTCAACAAGATCTACCTGGGCAACCGTGCCTACGGTATCGAGGCCGCCGCCCAGGTCTACTACGGCAAGTCCATCAAGGACCTGACCGTCGCCCAGATGGCGATGATCGCCGGTCTGCCCAAGGCGCCATCGCGCTACAACCCGGTCGCTAATCCTGAGCGTAGCCTGGAAAGACGCAACTGGATCCTCGAACGCATGTTCAAGCTCGGTTATATCGATCAGGCGGCCTACCAGGCCGGCATCGCCGAACCACTCGAGGCCTACCACCACGTCGCCGTGCCTGAACTCAACGCCCCCTACATCGCCGAAATGGCGCGGGCGGAAATGGTCGGGCGCTACGGCGGCGATGCCTATACCGATGGTTATCAGGTCTATACCACCATCGACAGCCGGCTGCAGACGGACGCCTTCAACGCCGTGCGCGACGGGCTGACCGACTACGACCGCCGCCATGGCTATCGCGGCCCCGAAGCCCAGTGGCCCAACCGCAGCCGCGCCGAATGGACCGCGCTGATCCAGAAGCAGCGCATTGTCGGCGGCCAGGATCCGGCTCTCGTCACCCAGGTGGAGAAGAGCGGCATCCTGGTCCTGACGCGCGAGGGCAAGGAAGAGGCGGTCTCCTGGGACTCGATGAAGTGGGCACGTCCCTATCTCAGCGCCAACAGCCTGGGACCGCGCCCGAACGGTCCGGCCGACGTGGTCAAGGTCGGCGATCTGATCCGGGTGCAGCGCCAGGACGATGGCAGCCTGAAGTTCTCGCAGATTCCCAGGGCGCAGAGCGCCCTGGTGTCGCTCGATCCCCAGGATGGCGCCATCCGCGCCCTGATCGGTGGTTTCTCCTTCGAGCAGAGCAACTACAACCGCGCGACCCAGGCCCGCCGCCAGCCCGGCTCCAGCTTCAAGCCGTTCATCTATAGCGCGGCCCTGGAGAAGGGCTTCACCGCCGCCAGCCTGGTCAACGATGCGCCCATCGTCTTCATGGACGAGAATCCCGACGAAGCCTGGCGCCCGAAGAACGACAACAACACCTTCCTCGGCCCCATCCGTCTGCGCGAGGCGCTGTATCGCTCGCGCAACCTGGTGTCCATCCGGGTGCTGCAGGCCATCGGCATCGACTATGCGCTGGATTACGTCAGTCGCTTCGGCTTCGAGCGCGATCAGTTGCCGCGCAACCTGTCCCTCGCCCTCGGCACCCCGGGCCTGACCCCGCTGGAAGTGGCCACCGGCTGGTCGGTGTTCGCCAACGAAGGCTACAAGGTGACGCCCTATGTGGTCGATCACGTGACCGATCGCGACGGCAAGGTGGTCTATCGCACTGCCGCGCCGCGGGTGCCCCAGCTGGTGCAGGCCAAGGCCGCCCCCGGCGTCGAGGTCACGCCGGCGGCCGATACCGCCGCTGCCGATCCGGCCAATCCGGCGCCGGTGTTCGCGCCACAGGTCATCGACCCGCGCAACGCCTTCATCATGAACAGCATGCTGCAGGACGTGATCAAGCGCGGCACCGGACGCAAGGCGCTGGAACTGGGTCGCAACGACCTGGCTGGCAAGACCGGCACCACCAACGAATCCAAGGACACCTGGTTCTCCGGCTACAATGGCGACTACGTGACCACGGTCTGGGCCGGCTTCGATCAGCCCGAGACCCTGGGCCGTCAGGAATTCGGTGGCACCGTGGCCCTGCCGATCTGGATGAGCTACATGGGCGCGGCGCTCAAGGACAAGCCGCCGCATCAGCTCAAGGAACCGGACGGCATCGTCTCCATCCGCGTCGATCCCACCACGGGCCGCGCCGCACCGCCCGGCACGCCCAACGCCTATTTCGAGCTGTTCAAGAGCGAGGACACCCCGCCGAGCCTGGACGAACTGCCGCCAGGCGTCGCGCCCGGCACACCGCTGCCCTCCAGCGAAAACGTGCCCATGGACATCTTCTGATCCGCGCCCAATAAAAAACCCCGCCTTGGCGGGGTTTTTTATGGCTTCACGCCTTACTTGGCGAAGACGTCATCCACCGACTTCAGCGGATAGTTCGCCGGATAGGGCAGCGTGGCCACGCCGGTCTCGATGGCGGCCTTGGCCACGGCATCGGATACCAGGGTGATCAGGCGCGCGTCCATCGGTTTGGGAATGATGTACTCGCGACCGAAGCTCAGGCTGTCGACGTTGTAGGCGGCGCAGACTTCCTTGGGCACCGGCAGCTTGGCCAGATCACGCAGGGCCAGGGCCGCGGCGATCTTCATCTCTTCGTTGATGACCCGGGCGCGAACGTCCAGGGCACCGCGGAAGATGAAGGGGAAGCCCAGCACGTTGTTGACCTGGTTCGGGTAGTCGGAGCGACCGGTGGCCATGATCACGTCGTCGCGGGTGGCGTGGGCCAGCTCGGGGGTGATTTCCGGATCCGGGTTGGAGCAGGCGAAGACGATGGGATTGGCCGCCATGCGCTTGAGGCCTTCGGCCGACAGCAGGTTCGGACCGGACAGACCGACGAAGACATCGGCGCCTTCGAGGGCGTCGTCCAGGGTGCGCTTGCTGGTCTCGGTGGCGAAGGCCGCCTTGTACTGGTTCAGGTCGCTGCGACCGCTGTGGACCACGCCCTGACGGTCGATCATGTAGATGTTCTCGACCTTGGCGCCCATGCTGGCCAGCAGGCGCATGCAGGAGATGGCGGCAGCGCCGGCACCCAGGCAGACGATCTTGGCGTCTTCTAGGCGCTTGCCGGCGATTTCCAAGGCGTTGAGCATGCCGGCGGCGGTGACGATGGCGGTGCCATGCTGGTCATCGTGGAAGACCGGGATGTCGCACTGCTCGATCAGGGCACGCTCGATTTCGAAGCACTCGGGCGCCTTGATGTCTTCGAGGTTGATGCCGCCGAAGGTGATGGAGATGCGCTTGACGGTATCGATGAAGGCCTGGGGGCTCTCGGCGTCCACCTCAATGTCGAAGACGTCCACACCGGCGAAGCGCTTGAACAGCACGCCCTTGCCTTCCATCACCGGCTTGGAGGCCAGCGGGCCGAGGTTGCCCAGGCCGAGGATGGCGGTACCGTCGGAGATCACGGCGACCAGGTTGCCCTTGCCGGTGTAACGGTAGGCCAGTTCGGGATCGCGACCGATCTCGCGGACCGGTTCGGCGACGCCGGGGCTGTAGGCCAGGGACAGGTCACGGGCGGTCGCGGTGGGCTTGGTCAGCTCGACGCTGAGTTTGCCGGGGCGCGGCTGGGCGTGGTATTCGAGGGCGGCGGTTTTGAGATCAGACATTATTGGTATATCCGCGTGGTGTGGGTCTTGGGTCGGGCGAGAATACGCAAAGACTCAAGGTGCCACAAGCAATCGGCCATATGCCTGAAATCAATCGCAATACGACTTTCGGCTAAAACGATTCAACCCGCAAACCCAGCATGTGCGGGTCGCTCAGGGTCATCAGCCAGCGCCCGCGGCCCGCTTCCTGGCGCCGACTGCGATCAACGATCCAGCCTCGGGCTTCGAGGTTGCGCCCTGTCCATTGGCGCAGCGGCACCTCGTCGAAGGCCGCGACGAAGCGCTCGGGGACATTGACCACCAGATCGCCTTCGAACTGCAGCCAGAGGCCGCCACCATTGCGCTCGACGTCCAGCAGACGCCCCTGCACCACGGCGAAACCACTCTCTTCCAAGCGGGTCGAGGCGATGGTCGGATCCTGCTTCCAGACGCCCCGTCGCGCCTGGCGCGCCTGGCGTTCCGCGGCGGCCTGACAGGCGGCCAGTCGGGTATTGGGGGCGATGGCGACGGCATAGCCGAAGCCCTCGGCGATCAGCCGGGCTTCCAGGTTGCCGCCCTGGCGATCATAGAGATGCGCCAGGGTGCGACCGTAATGGTCGGTCGCCTCGCTGCCCGGAACCAGCCGCAGGCGCTCGTCGCTGGCCGCGACCAGCCCCTGCAGCCGCCGACGCGCCGCCTCGGCATAGGGCTGGGCGGTACCGCCGGACTTGCCCAGCTCCGGGGCATTGACGCCGATCAGGCGCACCGAACGGCCGTCGACCAGGCGCAGGGTATCGCCGTCGACCACCTGGAGGACCACGACCTCCTGCCCACCCGGCAGCAGCGGACAGTCCGCCGCCTGGGCCGCCGGGGCGCCAACCAGGCCACAAACAAAAAAGGCGCCCCAGAGGGACGCCTTTTTCAGTGTCGAACCATGCAGAGATGGCCGACGGCAGCGCATTACTTGTTGCTGCCGAACACGCCGAAGCGCTGCTTGAAGCGATCGATACGGCCGCCAGCGTCCAGGACCTTCTGCTTGCCAGTGTAGAACGGGTGGCATTCGGAGCAGACGTCCAGGTGAATGTTCTTGCTCAGGGTCGAGCGGGTCTTGATGACATTGCCGCAGCTGCAGTTTGCTTCGATGGCATCGTACTGCGGATGGATATCAGCTTTCATGGGGCTATCCTCGGGGTCTAGCTGTGCCGCCACCCGGCGCCATTGCCGGATACCGCACAGATTTGGGCTGCAAATCATACCAGAGCAGATTGGAGGTGCAAGCAGCCCCCTCACCGCCCGTCTGCTACCATCGGGCTTTCCTCCTGCGAGCCCTGCCGTGCCCTTGATCCTGCGCCTGGCGCTGCCCTCCCCGCTGCGCCGCCTGTTCGACTATCTGCCGCCCAAGGGAGTGGTCGAGGAGCAGTTGCGCCCGGGTGTGCGGCTGCGGGTGCCCTTCGGTCGCCGCGAGGTGGTCGGGGTGCTGATCGAGGTGGCCCGGGAAACCGAGGTGCCGCCGGACAAGCTGCGCAAGGCGCTGCAACTGCTCGATGAGCGTCCGCCGCTGCCCAGCGCGCTGTTCGAGCTCTGCCAGTGGTCGGCCCAGTACTATCAGCACAGCCTTGGCGACACCCTGAGCTGGGCACTTCCTGCCCTTTTGCGTCAGGGGGAGCCGGCCGAGCGACGACTGCAGCGCTTCTGGATCGCCCAGCCCGATGCGCGCCCGGAAGATCCGCGCCTGGCCCGGGCGCCGCGCCAGCGCGAGGCACTCAAGACCCTGCGCCAGCATCCCCACGGGGTGCTACACGAATTGCTCGGCCAGCTCGGCCTGGTCAAGGACAGTCTCGATCTGCTGCAGGCCAAGGGCCTGGTCAAGGTGGAGACCCGCTACCACCAGCCGACGCGCCACCAGGGCTCCTGGCTGGCCCAGGCCGAGCTGCCACTCAACAGCGAGCAGCGCCTGGCCTACGAAGCGGTCCGCGCCGGCAGCGGCTTCCACTGTTTTCTCCTGGAAGGGGTAACCGGCAGCGGCAAGACCGAGGTCTATCTGCAACTGATCCGCGCCACCCTGGAAGCGGGGCGCCAGGCGCTGCTGCTGATCCCCGAGATCAACCTGGGCCCCCAGACCCTGGGGCGTTTCGAGCAGCGCTTCAATGCCCGCATCGCCCTGCTGCACTCGGCGCTGACCGATCGCGAGCGCATGGACATCTGGCTGGCCGCCCGCGATGGCGAACTGGACATCGTGGTCGGCACCCGCTCGGCGTTGTTCACCCCGCTCAAGCATCCCGGGCTGATCATCGTCGACGAGGAGCACGACGCCTCCTATAAACAGCAGGAGGGCCTCAGGTACCACGCCCGCGACCTGGCGGTGGTTCGCGCGCGCTTCGAGAATCTGCCGGTGGTACTGGGCTCGGCCACGCCCTCGCTGGAAAGCCTGCACAACGCCGACCAGGGGCGCTATGCCCATCTGCGCCTGTCGCTGCGTGCCGGTGGCGCCCAGCCGCCGCGCTTCGAGCGCCTGGACGTGCGCAGTCGCCCGCTGGACAGCGGACTGTCCCAGCCACTGCTCAAGGCCATGGGCGCGACCCTGGAGCGCGGCCAGCAGGTGCTGGTGTTCCTCAACCGCCGCGGCTTCGCCCCTACCCTGCTCTGCCACGACTGCGGCTGGATGGCCCAGTGCCCGCGCTGCGATGCGCGCATGACCTATCACCGCGGCTCCGGCGAATTGCGCTGCCACCACTGCGATCAGCGCCAGACGCCGCCGCGGCATTGCCCGTCCTGCGGCAAGCTCGACCTGCGCCCGGTGGGCGCCGGTACCGAGCGCGCCGAGGAACGCCTGCAGTTGCTGTTTCCGGACGTCCCGGTGCTGCGCATCGACCGCGACACCACGGCGCGCAAGGATGCCCTGGGCAAACTCCTGCGCACCATCCACAGTGGGGTGCCCTGCATCCTGGTCGGCACCCAGATGCTCGCCAAGGGACACCACTTTCCCAAGGTGACCCTGGTGGCCGTGCTGGACGCCGACAGCGGGCTGTTTTCCGCCGACTTCCGCGCCAGCGAGCGCATGGCCCAGCAGATCGTCCAGGTGGCCGGGCGCGCCGGGCGCGCCGAGGAACCGGGGCAGGTGCTGATCCAGACCCATCTGGCCGATCATCCGCTGATGGTGCAGCTGGCCGAGGAGGGCTATCCGGCCTTTGCCCGCCAGGCCCTGCAGGAGCGCCGCGCCGCCGGGCTGCCGCCCTTCGCCTATCTGGCGCTGTTGCGCGCCGATGCCCATCGCCAGGACCAGGTGGAGAATTTCCTGGAGGCGGCCTATCACGTCGCCGAGGGTCTGGCGGTCAATCTCGCCCTGCCCCAGGTGGAATTGCTGGGGCCGGTACCGGCGCCGATGGAGCGCCGCGCCGGTCGCCACCGGGCCCAGCTGCTGCTGCTGAGCAGCAGCCGCGCGCCCCTGCATCGCCTGCTGGGCATCTGGGTCGTCCAGCTGGAAAGCCTGCCTGAAGCCCGTCAGGTACGCTGGTCGCTGGACGTGGATCCCATCGATCTCTTCTAGTGGCATTGGCTTAGAGCCTGTTCAACATCTGCTGCGCGTCGGCCAAGCGGCGTTAGAAATGCCCATTTGCCACTCGTAAACTCCGCTTCCTCAGGCATTTCCGCCTCGTTTGGCTCTAGCTCGCGAGACGTTGAACAGGCTCTTACCATTGGCAAGGCCGGGCTCGCCACGGATAATGCCGGGTTTTCATCGCAGTGCGCGCTCGGCGCACGCCGAAGGCCAATGATCATGAAAGACAGCATCCGCCAGCTCATCCAGCACGCCCTCGACCGCCTGATCGCCGACGGCACCCTGCCGGCTGACGTGGCGCCGGCCATCCAGGTCGAAAACACCAAGGACAAGAGCCACGGCGACTTCGCCAGCAACGTCGCCCTGCTGCTGGCCAAGCCGGCCCGCGCCAAGCCCCGCGACCTGGCGGAAAAGCTGCTGGCCGCCCTGCCCGCCGATCCGGCGGTCAGCAAGGTGGAAATCGCCGGCCCCGGCTTTCTCAACTTCTTCCAGAATCACGCGCAACTGGCCGCGCGCCTGGATGCGGCCTTCGCCGATCCGCAGCTGGGGGTGCCCAGGCACGAGCCGCGTCAGCGCGTGGTGGTAGACCTTTCCTCGCCGAACCTGGCCAAGGAGATGCACGTCGGTCACCTGAGATCCACCATCATCGGTGACGCCGTGGCGCGGGTGCTGGAATTCCTCGGCGACGAAGTGATCCGCCAGAACCACGTGGGTGACTGGGGCACCCAGTTCGGCATGCTGCTGGCCTACATGGAAGAGCAGCCGCAAGCCGCCGAAGGCGAGCTGGCCGATCTCGAGGTGTTCTATCGCGCGGCCAAGGGGCGCTTCGACGCCTCGCCGGAATTCGCCGCTCGCGCGCGCGAACTGGTGGTGGCGCTGCAGGCCGGCGATGCCCACTGCCTGCGGCTCTGGGAACGCTTTAATGCGGTCTCCCTGTCCCATTGCCAGGAAGTCTACGACCGCCTCAACGTCCGCCTGACCCCGGCCGACGTCAAGGGCGAGAGCGCCTACAACGACGACCTGGCCCAGGTGGTGAGCGATCTGGACGCCGCCGGCCTGCTTACCGAGAGCGACGGCGCCCGCTGCGTCTTTCTCGACGAATTCAAGAACGCCGAGGGCAATCCGCTGCCGGTGATCGTGCAGAAGGCCGGTGGCGGCTATCTCTATTCCACCACCGACCTGGCCGCCATGCGCTACCGCAGCCGCCAGCTGCACGCCGATCGGGCGCTCTACTTCGTCGACCAGCGCCAGGCCCTGCACTTCCAGATGGCCTTCGAGGTGGCGCGCCGCGCCGGCTTCGTCGCGCCGACCATGCAACTCGAGCACATGGGCTTCGGCACCATGAACGGCGCCGACGGTCGCCCGTTCAAGACCCGCGACGGCGGTACCGTCAAGCTGGTCGACCTGCTCGACGAAGCCGAGGAACGTGCCTACCAGCTGGTCAAGGAGCGCAATGCCGGTCGCGCCGAGCGTGGCGAGGCACCCTTCAGCGAGGACGAACTGCGCCACATCGGCCGCGTGGTGGGCATCGCCTCGGTCAAGTACGCCGACCTGTCCAAGCACCGCACCAGCGACTACAGCTTCAACTTCGAGCAGATGCTCAGCTTCGAGGGCAATACCGCGCCCTATCTGCTGTACGCCTACACCCGCGTCGCCAGCGTGCTGCGCAAGGCCGAGCAGAGCGAACCCGCCGGCAGCATCCGCCTGGACGCCCCGCAGGAGCAGGATCTGGGCGGTCGCCTGGCGCAATTCGGCGAAATCCTCGCCAGCGTTGCCGACAAGGGCACCCCGCACCTGCTGTGCAGCTACCTCTATGACCTGGCCGGGCTGTTCTCCAGCTTCTACGAGAATTGCCCGATCCTGACCGCCGAGGACCCCGCGCTGCGCCAGAGCCGCCTGCGGCTGGCCGCCCTCACCGGGCGCACCCTCAAGCAGGGTCTGGAACTGCTCGGCCTGCACACCCTGGAACGCATGTAAGAGACGGATCACCGCCTGATGGCTACCAAGAAAGCCCCACCCAAGCGCGGCGCCAGTCGCAACACCTCGACTCCCAAGAAACAGCCCCTGCCCGGCTGGGTCTGGCTTGCGTCGGGTCTGGCCATCGGGGCCTTCGTGGTGTTCCTGATGAAGCTCGAACCAGGCAACAAGGCGGTGCAGCGTGCCAAGCCGGAAGAAGGCCGCCCGGCCGCTACGGCGGGCACTGGCAAGTCGTCGACTGCTACCGGCAAGACCGAGGGCACGCCGCCCACGCCGATCAAGCCCAAGTACGACTTCTATACCCTGCTGCCCGAATCCGAGGTGATCGTGCCGCCGGATGCCGTGCCGCGCAATCCGGCCGCCAAGCCGACTACCCCGGCCAAAGCGGATGCCGCCGCGACCCCGGCGCAACCCGGCCAGCCGGCGACCACGACGTCGGCGACGCCCGCGACCACCGCGGGCCAGCCGGCCGCCACGCCGCCCAAGGAAGCCACCACCAAGGCCCAGCCGCCGGTAACCCTGTTCTTCCTCCAAGCGGGTTCCTTCCGCACCCAGGCCGATGCCGACCGGGTCCGCGCCCAGATCATCATGCTCGGCCAGGACGTGCGGGTGGAGTCGGGCAAGGTCAAGGACGACACCTGGTACCGGGTACTGGTCGGCCCCTACAGCGATCGCGACCAGCTGACCCAGGCGCAGAAACAGCTCGCCGGCAGCGGCTTCAAGAATCTGTTGCTGCAACAGCGACGCGGTCACTAAAGCGTCTGCCCATGGCCTGCTGCGCGTCGGCCAAACGGCGTTGAAAACTCTCTCGGAATGCTCATTTACCACGCGTAAACTGCGCTTCCTCGAGAATTTTCGCCTGGTTTGGCGCTAGCTCGCGAGGCCGTGAACAGACGCTCACCTGCCGAATCCCCCCGTCGCGGCGCTTGAAGGGCGTCGCGGCCATCCCCATATCTCTGCGTAACCGGGGCCGACGCCCCAAGCAACGCGGAGAGATTCCCTTGACCACCATCGTTTCTGTACGCCGCAACGGCAAGGTCGTGATCGGCGGCGACGGCCAGGTTTCCCTGGGCAACACCGTCATGAAAGGCAACGCCAAGAAAGTCCGGCGGCTGTACCGGGGCGAGGTGCTGGCCGGTTTCGCCGGCGGTACCGCCGACGCCTTCACCCTTTTCGAGCGCTTCGAGGCGCAACTCGAGAAGCACCAGGGCCACCTGGTTCGCGCCGCCGTCGAGCTGGCCAAGGACTGGCGTACCGACCGTGCCCTGCGCCGTCTGGAAGCCATGCTGGCGGTCGCCAACAAGGACGCCTCCCTGATCATCACCGGCAACGGCGACGTGGTGGAACCCGAAGAAGGCCTGATCGCCATGGGCTCCGGTGGCGCCTATGCCCAGGCCGCCGCTCGCGCCCTGCTCATGCACACCGACCTCAGTGCCCGCGAGATCGCCGAGACCTCCCTGAATATCGCCGGTGACATCTGCGTGTTCACCAACCGCAACCTGACCATCGAGGAGCTGGACGCGCCCCAGGCGTGATCCGGTTTAGAGACTGCCCATGTCCATGACCCCCCGCGAGATCGTCCACGAACTCAATCGCCACATCATCGGCCAGGACGACGCCAAGCGCGCCGTGGCCATCGCCCTGCGCAACCGCTGGCGGCGCATGCAGCTGCCCGTCGAGCTGCGCCCCGAGGTCACCCCCAAGAACATCCTGATGATAGGCCCCACGGGTGTGGGCAAGACCGAGATCGCCCGGCGCCTGGCCAAGCTGGCCAATGCGCCCTTCCTCAAGGTGGAAGCCACCAAGTTCACCGAGGTCGGCTATGTCGGCCGCGACGTCGAGTCCATCATCCGTGACCTGGCCGACGCCGCCGTGAAGATGCTGCGCGAACAGGAGATGGTGCGTAACCGCCATCGCGCCGAAGACGCCGCCGAAGAGCGCATCCTCGATGCCCTGCTGCCGCCCGCGCGGCCGTCGGTAGGCTTCAGCAACGAACCCCAACCGACCGCCACCGATAGCAACACCCGTCAGCTGTTCCGCAAGCGCCTGCGCGAAGGCCAGCTGGACGACAAGGAAATCGACATCGAGGTGGCCGATGCCCCCGCTGGCGTCGAGATCATGACCCCGCCCGGCATGGAGGAGATGACCAGCCAACTGCAGAATCTCTTCGCCGGCATGCACAAGGGCAAGACCAAGCAGCGCAAGCTCAAGGTCAAGGAAGCGCTCAAGCTGGTACGCGACGAAGAAGCCGCGCGCCTGGTCAACGAGGAAGAACTCAAGGGCCGCGCCCTGGAAGCCGTCGAGCAGCACGGCATCGTCTTCATCGACGAGATCGACAAGGTCGCCAAGCGTGGCAACACCAGCGGTGCCGATGTCTCCCGCGAGGGTGTGCAGCGTGACCTGCTGCCGCTGATCGAAGGCTGCACCGTCAACACCAAGCTGGGCATGGTCAAGACCGACCATATCCTGTTCATCGCCTCGGGCGCCTTCCACCTGTCCAAGCCCAGCGACCTGGTGCCGGAGCTGCAGGGTCGCCTGCCGATTCGCGTCGAACTCAAGGCGCTGACCCCGCAGGACTTCGAGCGCATCCTCACCGAGCCCCATGCCTCGCTCACCGAGCAGTATCGCGAACTGCTCAAGACCGAGGGGCTGCTGGTGGAATTCGCCGCCGATGGCATCACCCGCATCGCCGAGATCGCCTGGCAGGTCAACGAGAAGACCGAGAACATCGGTGCCCGGCGCCTGCACACCCTACTGGAACGCCTGCTGGAAGAGGTGTCCTTCAGCGCCGCCGATCTCGCCGGCCAGCAGAATGGCGAGCCCATCGTCATCGACGCGGCCTATGTGAACGGCCACCTGGGCGAACTCGCCCAGGACGAAGACCTGTCGCGCTATATACTGTGACGATACTGCCGGCGTCGCTGGGCGCCGGCTTCTTCCGCGAGATCAGTTGCCATGCGTACCCCAACCGCCATCCAGCTCCACAAGGCCTCGAAGATCCTCAGCGTCAGCTATGGCGCGGAAACCTTCGAGCTGCCCGCCGAATTTCTGCGGGTACACTCGCCTTCGGCCGAGGTCCAGGGACACGGCAATCCGGTATTGCAATGGGGCAAGCAGCAGGTCGGCATCAGCGCCGTCGAACCGGCGGGGCGCTACGCGATCAAGCTGACCTTCGATGACGGCCACGACAGCGGTCTGTTCAGCTGGGACTATCTCTATGAACTGGGCAGTCGCCGCGACGAACTCTGGGCCGACTACCTGGAACAGCTGGCCCGCGCCGGCAAGACGCGGGACCCCCACGTCAGCGCGGTCAAGCTGATGCTCTAGCCCTGGCTCAGGCCGCCAGGGCCTTGTCCAGCTTGCGCTCGATCTCTTTCTCGATCTGGCCACTGAGCATCGAGAACATCATGCCCAGAGTCGCCAGCACCCGCACCTGGTGTTCACCGACCTCGATCCGTCCATCCACGCCGCTACGCGTGAATGTCAGGGTATCGCCCTCCCAGGCGCAGGCCACCCCATAGTCACGCGTGAGTTTTTCGGCCAGTTGATCGGCCTTCTGGCGAACGCCTTCCAAGCCAAGCGAATGACTGCGTTCGATGGTGATCTGGGACATCGGGGAACTCCGGATAAGGGGCCCTGACTATAGCGAGGGCCCGCCGCGTCGCCAATCGCGAGAACCGAGCGGTCAGCCCCCGTTTTAGCCGGGCATGCCGGGCGATCGGCCTGCTAGAATGCCCTCTTGTCCCTGTCCCAGGTGTAGCCCCATGAGCGATCCGCGCAAAGGCCCCGAGGCCGAATCCCAGACCCACTTCGGCTACCAGAGCGTTCCGGAGAGCCAGAAGGCTTACAAGGTCGCGGAGGTCTTCCATTCGGTGGCGGCCAAGTACGATGTGATGAACGACCTGATGTCGGCGGGCATCCACCGGCTGTGGAAGAGATTCACCATCGAGCTCTCCGGTGTGCGCCGCGGCAACCGCGTGCTGGACATCGCCGGCGGCACCGGCGACCTGACCAAGCAGTTCGCCCGCCTGGTCGGCCCCACCGGCGAGGTGGTCCTGGCTGACATCAACGATTCCATGCTCCGGGTCGGCCGCGACCGCCTGCTCGACGAAGGCGTCGCCAGCAATGTGCGCTTCGTCCAGGCGGATGCCGAGAAGCTGCCCTTCCCCGACAACCATTTCGACTGCATCACCATCGCCTTCGGCCTGCGCAACGTCACCCACAAGGACCAGGCCCTGGCCTCGATGCTGCGCGTGCTCAAGCCGGGTGGCCGACTGCTGGTGCTGGAATTCTCCAAGCCCACCAACCCGCTGGTGTCCAAGGCCTATGACGCCTACTCCTTCGGCTTCCTGCCGCTGATGGGCAAGCTGGTGGCCGGTGACGCCGAAAGCTATCGCTACCTGGCCGAATCCATCCGCATGCACCCCGATCAGCAGACCCTCAAGGCCATGATGGAAGAGACCGGTTTCGCCCGGGTCACCTTCCATAACATGACCGGCGGCGTGGTCGCCCTGCATCGCGGCATCAAGCCCTGATGGCCCTCGTCACCCAGGCATTGCTGGCCGCGCTGGAGCGTGGCCTGAATCCGCTGCTGGCGCTCGATCCGGTGGCCTTGCCGCGGTTGGCCGGCCTGACCGGCCGGGTGATCGCGGTGCAGACCCGGCAACCGGCGCTACGCCTGTACGTCCTGCCCGCGGGTGACGGCCTGCACTTCGCCGCCCATCACGAAGGCGATATCGACTGCACCCTGAGTGCCCCGGCGACACGTCTGGCCGAACTGGCCCTGGCCCGTGACAAGCAGCGGGTGCTGCACCAGCCGGACGTACGTCTGGAGGGCGACAGCACCCTGTTGATCGAGCTGGCCGACATCCTGCAGAAGCTGGAGCTGGACTGGCAGCACGAGGTCAGTCGCTGGCTCGGCCCGCTGCCGGCGGCGCTGCTGGGCGATCTGGCCCGGCGCGGCCAGGCGCTCGGTGAACAGAGCCGTGACAGCCTGCAACTGACGCTGTCCAACTGGCTGAACGAGGAGAGCCGCCAACTGGTGGGTCGTCTCGAAGGTGAGGCCCGCTTCGCCGAGATCGATGCCCTGCGCCTGGACGTGGATCGTCTCGACGCCCGTCTCGCCCGCCTGGGCACCGCCCGCAACGCCAGGGATAACCCCGACGAATGAAGCTGTTCGCTGCCCTCAACCGCCTGTTGCGGATCTTCTTCGTGGTCATCCGCTATCGGCTTGACGACATCGTCTATGCCCTGCCGCTGCCCTGGTACCTGCGTGCCACCCGCTACGTGCTGCCCTGGCGCTGGTTGCCGCGGCCGAGCAAGACCCTGCCCCGCGGCGCCCGCCTACGCCTGGCGCTGGAAGGTCTGGGCCCGGTGTTCGTCAAGTTCGGGCAGATCCTTTCCACCCGGCGCGACCTCATGCCCGAGGATATCGCCGACGAACTGATGTTCCTGCAGGACAAGGTCCCGCCCTTTCCGCCGGAAAAGGCCGTGGCGCTTATCGAGTCCCAGCTCGGCGTCCCCATCAAGCAGGCCTTCGCCCGCTTCGATCACCAGCCGCTGGCCTCGGCCTCGGTGGCCCAGGTCCATGCCGCCCAGCTACGGACCGGCGAAGAGGTGGTGGTCAAGGTGGTGCGCCCGGGGTTGAAGAACATCATCAGCCAGGACATCGCCTGGCTGTTCCTGCTGGCGCGCCTGGCCGAACGGCTGTCCGCCGAAGCCCGCCGCCTGCACCCGATGGACGTGGTCAGTGACTACGAGAAGACCATCTACGACGAGCTGGACCTGTTGCGCGAAGCGGCCAACTCCAGCCAGCTCAGACGCAATTTCGACGGCTCCGAGCGTCTCTATGTGCCCCAGGTGTACTGGGACTGGTGCCGCGAGCGGGTGCTGGTCATGGAGCGCATCTACGGCATCCCGGTGACCGACCTGGCCGCCCTGCGCGACCAGGGCACCGACTTCAAGCTGCTGGCCGAGCGCGGCGTGGAGATCTTCTTCACCCAGGTCTTCCGCGACAGCTTCTTCCACGCCGACATGCACCCGGGCAACATCTTCGTCAGCACCGCCAAGCCCTGGGATCCGCTCTACATCGCGGTGGACTGCGGCATCATTGGCAGCCTGACCCCCGAGGACCAGGACTACTTGGCGCGCAACCTCTGGGCCTTCTTCCAGCGCGACTACCGCAAGGTCGCCCAGCTGCACATCGACTCCGGCTGGGTGCCGGCCAACACCCAGGTCAACGAACTGGAAGCGGCCATCCGCACCGTCTGCGAACCCATCTTCGAGAAGCCGCTCAAGGACATCTCCTTCGGCCAGCTGCTGCTGCGGCTGTTCCAGGTGGCGCGGCGCTTCAACATGGAGATCCAGCCGCAACTGGTGCTCCTGCAGAAGACCCTGCTCAACATCGAGGGGCTGGGTCGCCAGCTCTATCCGGACCTGGACCTCTGGTCCACCGCCAAGCCCTACCTGGAAAAGTGGATGCGCAAGCGGCTAAGTCCGCCGCAGGTCGCCCGCAATATCCAGCAGCAACTGGAACAAATTCCTCATCTGGCACAGATGGCGCGCGATACCCTGGAACGCATCACCCAGCCGCATCGCAAGGATCCACCCAACCCCTGGGGCAGACGCAACGACGACTGGATCGTGCGGGTAATCGGTGCCGTCCTGCTGGTGGGCGCGGCGCAGCTGGGTCTCGAACCCCAGCCCCACGCCTGGCCGGCCTGGGCCATGCTGGTCGGCGGCCTGGTTCTGGTGATCAGGCGCTGAACTCCTTAAGCTGTAACCGTCCTGTCATCTTTATCGGTCGAAATACACGCCCTCAGCCACTGGTGCCCTGCCGCTGTATTCGAACTGCGTCTTGTGCGAGGCTAGGGTCTGTCTGAAAAGTCGCGGAACGAAGATCAGGCAAGGCGCAACGACCAACGGGAGTAACAGCCAAGGGCTGGCCCGCAGGGTGAGCGCCAGCGAATCAAATCCGTGAGGAAGCGGAGTTTACGAAGGGTAAATGAGCATTCCGGATGGATTTTTAACGCCGCATGACCGAGCGCAGGTATTTTTCGGACAGAGCCCCGTACCCTAATTCGTAGTATTGAACAGACTCATGAACGACTGGTTAGACGAGATCCACTGGAACAGCGACGGCCTGGTACCGGCCATCGCCCAGGACCCCACCTCGGGGCGCATCCTGATGATGGCCTGGATGAACCGCGAATCCCTGGCCCTGACCGCCGCCGAAGGCCGTGCGGTCTACTGGTCGCGCTCGCGCAACCGTCTGTGGCGCAAGGGCGAGGAGTCCGGTCACGTACAGCGGGTCATCGAACTGCGTCTGGATTGCGACGCCGACGTGGTGGTCCTGCAGGTGGAGCAACTTGGCGGCATTGCCTGCCACACCGGTCGGGAGAGCTGCTTCTATCGCGTGCTGCGCGATGGCGAGTGGACGACTGTCGACCCGGTGGTCAAGGACCCCAGCGCCATCTATGCCGGAGGGCACGGCCATGACTGACACCCTCACGCGTCTGGCGCAGGTACTGGAAGAACGCAAGCAGGCCGCGCCGGATTCCTCCTATGTGGCCAGCCTCTATCACAAGGGCCTGAACAAGATCCTGGAAAAGGTCGGCGAAGAAAGCATCGAGACCATTCTCGCAGCGAAAGACGCCGCCATCAGCCAGCAGTACGACGACGTCATCTACGAGACCGCCGACCTCTGGTTCCACAGCCTGATCATGCTCTCGGCCCTAGGCCAGCATCCCCAGGCCGTGCTGGACGAACTGGATCGTCGTTTCGGCCTCTCCGGGCATGCCGAAAAGGCCGCCCGTACACAATCCTGACCCCAAGCTTCGCAACGAGGAAAGACCATGGGTATCTTCGACTGGAAACACTGGATCGTCATCCTGCTCGTCGTGGTGATCGTCTTTGGCACCAAGCGCCTCAAGCACCTCGGCTCCGACGTGGGCGAGGCCATCAAGGGCTTTCGCAAGGCCATGCACACCGACGAGGATGACAAGGCCGAACAGCCGACGCCGACCACCAGCACGGCCAACCCCAACGCTCCCCTGAATCGCCCCCAGACCTTCGACGCCGAGCATCGCAAGGTCGAAGAGCCGGTGGTGCGCAAGGACTAAGGCCCCGCCATGTTCGGAATCAGCTTTCCCGAAATGATGCTCGTGGGGTTCGTCGCCCTGCTGGTGCTGGGTCCGGAACGCCTGCCAGGTGCCGCCCGCACCGCGGGACTGTGGATCGGTCGCCTGAGGCGCAGCTTCAACAGCATCCGCCAGGAAGTGGAGCGCGAGATCGGCGCTGACGAAATTCGCCAGCAATTGCGCAACGAGCATATCCTGTCCATGGAACAGCGCGACAACCGGCCCAAGCCTGCCGCTTCCACCTCGGAAGTCCAGACACCGCCCGCCGCCGCTGCTCCGCCCATGCCCCAGGACGTGGTTGCCGAACGCCCGCAGGATCCGCCCCAGACGCCGCCAAGAGCACCATGAGCGACAAGCCCTCCGAACACGATGACCAGGAAATGCCCCTGGTCTCGCACCTCACCGAATTGCGTACCCGTATCCTCAGATGCGTGCTGGCGACCTTTCTGATCTTCCTCGGGCTGTTCTACTTCGCCCAGAAGATCTATGCCTTCGCCTCCGAGCCGATCCGCCGCGTCCTTCCCGAAGGCGCGACCATGATCTCCACGGACGTCACCTCGCCGTTCCTCGCGCCCTTCAAGCTGACCCTGGTAGTGTCGCTGTTCATCGCCATGCCGGTGATCCTGCACCAGGTCTGGGGATTCATCGCGCCAGGACTCTATCGCCATGAGAAGAAGGTCGCCATCCCGCTGCTGATCTCCAGCATCGTGCTGTTCTATGCCGGCATGGCCTTCGCCTACTTCCTGGTGTTCCCGATCATCTTCCACTTCTTCAGCAGCATTACGCCGGAAGGCGCCGTGATGATGCCGGATCTGAATGCCTACCTGGATTTCATCCTGACGCTGTTCTTCGCCTTTGGCGTGGCCTTCGAGATTCCGGTGGCCACCGTACTGCTGATCTGGATCGGCGTGGTCGACGTCACCTACCTGAAGAAGATCCGCCCCTACGTCATCATCGGCTGCTTCGTGGTCGGCATGATCCTGACCCCGCCGGATGTCTTCTCCCAGACCATGCTGGCCGTACCCATGTGGCTGCTGTTCGAGATCGGCCTGCTGTTCGGTCGCTTCGTGCAGAAGCGCGAGCGCCCGCTCAGCGACGAAGATGCCAGTCCCGACGCCCAGCCGCCCGCCGAACGCCCGTGAATCTGATCCTCCTCGAGGCGGCCGACTTCACGGCCGCTGACCGGGTCGTGCTACGCGATCCGCGCCGTCTCGCCCATCTGCGCGAGGTCCACCAGGCGGCCGCCGGCGACCGAATGCGCGTCGGCCTGCTAAACGGCCTGATGGGTACCGGTCATATCGAGTCCCTCGATGCCGGCCAGGCCTGCCTGAACGTCACCCTCGATCAGCCGCCACCGGCCAAGCTGCCACTCACCCTGCTGCTGGCCCTGCCCCGCCCCAAGATGCTGCGCCGGGTGCTGCAGACCGTGTCCGCCATGGGTGTCGCGCGACTGGTACTGCTCAACAGCTATCGCGTGGAAAAGAGCTTCTGGCAGACGCCGTTCCTGGCGCCCGAGGCCATCGAGGAGCAACTGCGCCTGGGGCTGGAGCAGGCCCGGGACACGGTGCTGCCGGAGGTGCTGATCGAAAAGAGATTCAAGCCCTTCGTCGAGGATCGCCTGCCTGCACTCGCCGCCGGCAGCCGTGGCCTGGTCGGGCATCCGGGCAGCTATCCCGCCTGCCCTCGTGCGCTCAGCGAGCCCGTGACGCTGGCGATCGGGCCCGAGGGTGGCTGGATACCCTACGAGGTCGAGAAGCTACAGGAAGCGGGCCTGGCGCCCGTGCAGCTCGGCGAACGCATCCTGCGCGTGGAGAACGCCGTACCCACCCTCCTCGCCCGCCTGTTCTAGCCGGATTACGGACAAGAAAAAGCCCCGGTGTCTCGCGACACCGGGGCTTTTTCGTGGGCGGAGCGCCTCCTCAGGAGGCGGGCCGCGGGGTCATGTTTGCAGGACTGGCCGCGGTATCCGCCGCCGAATCGCTGTGGGAGCGTGGCCGCAGGGTGGCATAGGCCTCCCGCCAGTTGCGGTGCTCTTCGGCCTTCCAGACCTGCAGGTGCAATTGCGCCATGCCGTCCGGATCGCTGAGCAGGCGCCACTGGTCGTCGCCCTTGGTCTTCTCGGGACCGGCAGCCAGGACCCGTGCCACCCGCTCTTCGCGCAGCCGACGGGCCGGCTCCACCACCTTGCCGTGGCGACCACGGGCCATGCCGATGGCCAGGGCATTGAGCACCGGATCGACAGTGGCGCGCAGGAAGCCCTTGGTCAGGGCATTGCGGTTGTTCAGGTGCAGGTACTCATCGGTCGCCACCAGCTCGCGCGGCGGTGCGTACTCTTCCGGGATAAGGAACAGATGATGGCGACGACTGCCCAGCCCCAGGTTGGTCCGACTGGAAATCACCGACACCGGCGCCGACAGGATCAGCGACACCACGATGGGCGACAGCCACCAGAGGAAGCGCGGGTCCAGCCAGGCCACGCCGGCGGTCCAGATCAGACCGAGCAGCATCTGCGAACCATGGCGGCGGAAGGCTTCGCTCCAGGGTGTGTCGTTGTCGTCACGCTGGGGCGAATTCCACTGCACCGACCAGCCGAGGAAGGCCGCGGTCACGAACACCGTGTGGAAGAGCATCCGCACCGGTGCCAGCAGCACCGAGAAGAGCATCTCCAGCATCATGGAGAGGAACAGCCGCAACCCACCGCCGAATTCCTTCGCGCCCTTGGCGATGATCAGCACCACGCTGAGCAGCTTGGGCAGGAACAGCAGGATCAGGGTGGTGGAGAACAGGGCTATGGCCTGCTCCGGATGCCACTGGGGCCAGACCGGAAACAGCTGACGAGGCTGGAAGAAGTACTGGGGTTCCAGCAACTTGTGGATCGCCAGCAGCGCCGTAGACAGCACCAGGAAGAGGAACCACAGCGGCGCCGACAGGTAGGACATCACCCCAGTGAGGAACACCGCGCGGTGCACCGGGTGCATGCCCTTGACCAGGAACAGCCGGAAATTCATCAGGTTGCCATGACACCAGCGGCGGTCGCGCTTGAGTTCGTCCAGCAGGTTGGGCGGCAGCTCCTCGTAGCTGCCCGGCAGGTCGTAGGCGATCCACACGCCCCAGCCGGAGCGCCGCATCAGGGCGGCTTCGACGAAGTCGTGGGAGAGAATCGCACCCGCGAACGAACCCGTGCCCGGTAGCGGAGCCAGGGCGCAATGGTCGATGAACGGCTTGACCCGGATGATGGCGTTGTGGCCCCAGTAGTGGGATTCACCGAGTTGCCAGAAGTGCAGACCGGCGGTGAACAGCGGTCCGTACACCCGGGTGGCGAACTGCTGCAGACGCGCATACAGGGTATCCATGCCGGACGCCTTGGGCGCGGTCTGGATGATGCCGGCACGGGGATTGGCTTCCATCAGCCGGACCAGGCTGGACAGGCATTCGCCACTCATTACGCTGTCGGCGTCGAGCACCACCATGTACTTGTACTGGCTGCCCCAGCGACGGCAGAAGTCGTCGATGTTGCCACTCTTGCGCTTCACCCGACGGCGGCGACGGCGATAGAAGATGTGGCCGAAGCCGCCGACCTCGCGGCACAGCTCCAGCCAGGCCTTCTCTTCGGCCACGCATTTGTCGGGGTCGTTGCTGTCGCTGAGGATGAAAAAGTCGAAGTGCTCCAGCTCGCCGCTGGCGCGGACCGACTCGTAGGTCGCGCGCAGACCGGCAAAGACCCGCGGCACGTCTTCGTTGGCGATCGGCATCACCAGGGCGGTACGCGACTGGGGATCGATCGGCTCGGTGCCGGTGGAACTGGCCGAGATGCTGTACTTGTCACGTCCGCTGAGCAGTTGCCAGAAGCCCATCAGGGCGGTCCAGAAACCGGCGGAGACCCAGCAGAACAGCAGGGCGAAGAGCAACAGGATGCTGGTCTGCACCACATAGGGCAGCACCTGGCGGATGGACTCGCCCCAGCCCTGGCGGTAGACCTCGCTGAGATCGACCAGCGCCCAGCCCTGATAGGGCAGCACGGCCTTCATGTACCAGGTGGCGATGCCGGTCTGCACCAGCATCAGGATGAGCAGGATGAAGCGCCGGAAGGAACCCACCTTGCGCCAGTGCGCATGGGCATCGGCTTCCGGATCGGGCTGCCAGCGACTGTGGTCCTTGCGGCCGAGCAGACGCTTCCAGCTCCGCGCCACGGGATTGGTGCGCCAGGGATCGGGCACCATCATGGAGCGGGTCATGGGCGGGGTGGCCTTGATGAAGACACGCCCCTGGGCATCGCTGCCCAGTAGTTCGCCGTCGTCCAGCGTCTCGTCCCAACCGGCGGCCAGGCGCGCCTCGGTGGAAGCGATCACCGCGTCGGCGCCCTGGGCGCCCTCGCCGCGGGCACCGGCCAGTTGCCGGTGCAGCGACTCGACATCGGCCGTCTGGTCCAGCGCCTGCCGCTGCCCGGAGGGCAACGGCAGGTGTTCGAGGTAGTCGCCAGTGGCGGCGACCGAGGTATCGCGGGTGGTGTTATTCATTGGCAGGTAGCTGGTAAGTCCAGGTTTCGCTGAGCGGTTTGTCACCCTGGGCGAGGTTGGCGCGCATTTCCACCGGCTTGGTCTGATCCTTGACCTTGAGTCTCAAGGTCAGGCGATAGCCCTTGGTAACCGGGTTGTAGCGCACAGAGTTCTCGACCAGTTCACCGTTGGCGTCCAGGCTGACCTGGGAGCCGACCTGCGAATCCTCGGGCAGATCGTCGAGATTCGGCCCTTCGAAATCGATGATGTAGGCCAGGCTGCCATCGGTCTGACGCACTAGGTTGGACTGCCGCACATCGCCGGTGGACAGGCGGGTCTGAGCGACCCAGGCCAGGTCCTTGGTGTGCAGGTTGGGCTCGTCGGTGGTGAAGTGCAGGCGATAGCTGACATCGATCGGCTGGCCCTTCTCCGGCAGGGTGTCCGGCGTCCAGAAGGCCACGATGTTGTCGTTGGTCTCGTCCGGGGTGGGGATTTCCACCAGTTCGACATGCCCCTTGCCCCAGTCGCCCTTGGGCTCCACCCAGCCACTGGGACGCTTGTCGTAGCGCTCGTCCAGGTCCTGGTACTTGTAGAACTCGTGGCCGCGCTGCAGCAGACCGAAACCGCGCGGATTCTCGATGGTGTAGGTGCTGACCGAGAGCCGACGCGGGTTGTTCAGCGGACGCCACAGCCACTCGCCATTGCCGGCGTGGATCGCCAGGCCATTGGAGTCGTGCAGGGCCGGACGATAGTTGACCTGGGCGCTCGGCTGGTTGGGACCGAACAGGTACATGCTGGTCAGCGGCGCGATGCCGAGCTTGTTGACGTTATCGCGCAGGAACACCTTGGCTTCGACGTCGACGGTGCTGTCCTTGCCGGGGGTCAGCACGAAGCGATAGGCACCGGTGGCCCGCGGCGAATCGAGCAGTGCATAGATCACCAGGTTGCGACGATCCGACTGGGGTTGTTCGACCCAGAACTCGGTGAAGCGCGGGAACTCCTCGCCGGACGGCAGGGCGGTGTCGATGGCCAGACCACGGGCGGACAGGCCATAGACCTGGTTCTTGCCGATCACGCGGAAATAGCTGGCGCCGAGCATGGTCATCAGCTCGTCATGCTTGTCCGCCTTGTTCAGCGGATAGAGCACCTTGAATCCGGCGAAGCCGAGATCCTTGAGCTGGGCCTGGTCGATCTGCAGATTGCCGAAGTTGAACATCGAGGGATCGTATTTGATCTCTTCGACGTTGTTGGCGGTGACCTCGTTGATCTTCACCGGCACGCTGTAATGCATGCCCTCGTGATAGAAATTCAACCGGAAGGGGGTCTTGGCATCCTTCCAGTAGGCCTTGTCCTGATTGAAGGTGATCTGCTGATAGTCGGCATACTTCATGCCGCTGAAGGATGCGGGCAGGTTGCTCTTGGGCGCGACGAATTTCTGGCCGGAGAGTTCTTTGGCCTTGGCGGCCACGTCGTCCAGGCTGAAGGCCAGGGCCTGGGCACTGAAGAGACCCAGTGCGACGGAGAGCCCGATCAGGGCGAAGCCCTGCTTGCCCGGCTTAACTTTGGAATGAGATAACACGCAGCCTCCTAAATCAGCGTACGAATACGTTTGGCGACGGGTAGTCGCGAAACGGATAGGCAGTGGTCCGACCCCCTCGGGGGGCAATGATTCCCCGATTGGACGACCGTTCAAACTCGAACTGCGCAATCATAGACACTTGGCAGGGCGCTGTAAGGGGCGCCCTCACTAAATCGACAATAAAAATGTCACCGGTCCGTCGTTGACCAGGGAAACCTGCATGTCGGCACCGAAACGACCGGTCTGGACCTCGGGCTGGAGGTCACGGGCGAGGCCCACCAGGTGACCGAACAGCCGTTCGCCCTGGGCCGGAGGCGCGGCGGTGGAAAAGCTCGGCCGCCGCCCGCTGCGGGTATCGGCAGCGAGGGTGAACTGGGAAACCAGCAGCAGACCGCCGCCGACATCCTGCAGGGACAGATTCATGCGCTGTTCGCCGTCGGCGAATACCCGGTACTCCAGCAGCCGCTTGAGCATGCGGCCACAGGCCGCTTCGTCATCCGCGGGTTCGATGCCAACGAAGACCAGCAGCCCCGGGCCTATGGCGCCGACCGTCTCTCCCTCCACCTCGACGCTGGCGCGGATGACCCTTTGCAGCAGCGCCTTCACTCGGCCTCCTGGGGCAGATCGAGCAGTTCGCGGGCGATCTGGTCGGTCGCCCGCACCAAGGCATCGCAGATACCGGGCTCGCTGGCCGCATGACCGGCGTCGCGGATGATCTGCAATTCGCTGCCCGGCCAGGCGTGGTGCAGGGCCCAGGCATTGTCCAGGGGGCAGACCATGTCGTAGCGGCCGTGCACGATCACCGCCGGGACATGGGCAATCCTGGGCATATCGCGCAACAGCTGGTCGGGTTCGAGAAAGGCAGCGTTGATGAAGTAATGGCACTCGATACGGGCGATGGCCAGAGCATGCTCGCTGAATTTCTCCAGCACGTCGGGATTGGGCCTCAGGGTTACCGTACGACCTTCCCAGCAGGACCAGGCGCGGGCGGCGGACATCTGCGCCAGTTCGTCCGGGCCGGTCAGGCGGCGATAGTAGGCCTGAATGAGATTGGCGCGCTCTTCCTCGGCGATGGGATGCAGATAGTCCTGCCAGAAATCGGGAAAGAGCCGACTCGCGCCTTCCTGGTAGAACCAGTGCAGATCCACCGGGCGGCAGAGAAAGATGCCGCGCAGGACCATGGCCTTGACCCGCTCGGGATGACGCTGGGCATAGGCCAGGGCCAGAGTGGAGCCCCAGGAGCCGCCGAACAGCACCCATTGCTCGATGCCCAAGTGCTCGCGCAGGCGCTCGATGTCCTCCACCAGGTGCCAGGTGGTGTTGTTCTCCAGGCTGGCATAGGGGGTGGAGCGACCGCAGCCGCGCTGATCGAAGGTGACGATGCGATAGAGATTGGGATCGAAGAAGCGCCGGCTCAGGCGATCGCATCCGGAGCCAGGTCCGCCATGGATGAACAGCACCGGCAGACCATCCGGCGAGCCACTTTCATCGGCATAGAGCACATGGGGGGCTTCGACGGCCAGCTCGTGGCGGGCGTAAGGCTTGATTTCCGGGTACAGATTCAGCATGTCGCGCTCCGCGGGGCAGGGTCGGCCCCTTCATCATAGACCTGCACCTTACCGGGTTTCCACGCTGCCTGGGCTTGCCTCGCGTCCAGCGGCGCCCGCACCATCGACAGCCCGTCACCAAGGAGATCGCCATGCCCCATGCCAAGCTGCAATTGCTGCTGATCGATCCGCAAAACGATTTCTGCGACCTGCCGGGGGCGGCCCTGCCGGTGCCCGGCGCGGTAGCCGGGCTGCAGCGTGTCGCCGCCCTGATCGAACGCCTGGGTGCCCGACTCACCGCGGTCCGGGTGACCCTGGACTCCCATCAGCCGCTGCACATCGCCCACCCGCACGGCTGGCAGGATGCCCGGGGCCGGCCGCCGGCGCCCTTTACCCAGATCAGCGCGGACGACGTGGCCAGCGGTCGCTGGCAGACCCGCGATCCGGCCGAGCGCGCCCGTGCGCTGGCCTATGTGCAGGCCCTGGAGGCCGGGGGTCGCTATCGCCTGGTGATCTGGCCGGAGCACTGCCTGGTGGGTGGCTGGGGCCATGGCGTCCAGCAGGATGTGCACCAGGCGCTCAATGGCTGGGGACGGCAGCAGGGACGCCTGGTGGAATTCATCGCCAAGGGCGGCAATCCCCACACCGAACATTATTCGGCGCTGCGTGCCGAGGTCCTGGATCCAGCGGACCCGGGCACTGCACTGGACGCCGGACTGATCGCCCGGTTGCAGTCCGCCGACACCCTGCTGGTGGCGGGCGAGGCGCTGTCACACTGCGTGGCCAGTACCCTGCGCGATCTGCTGGAATACTGGCCGCTGGATCGGCGCCAGGACCTGGTGCTGCTCACCGACTGCAGTCATTCGGTACCGGGCTTCGAAGCCCAGGGCGAGACGTTCCTGGCCGAGATGCGTGCGGCAGGCATCCGCCTGGCGACCACGACGGACGAGCTCTAGCCCACCCGCTGCCTCACTTGATCTCGTAGAGACCGGTGTAGGTCGCCGAAGCCAGCTGGTTGAGATGGATCATGAAGCGGCCGACCGCATTGGTGGCGTCCGCCGGCACCGGCAGCTGATCGACCTTGAGCGCATGCAGCTGAAAGATGTAGCGGTGCGGCTTGTCGCCCTTGGGCGGCGCCGCGCCACCAAAGCCACGGGTGCCGTAGTCGTTGATCAGTTGCAGTGCACCTGCGGGCAGGCCCGAACCATCGGCGCGACCGGCGTCTTCCGCCAGACCCTGAGTGCCGACCGGGATGTTGACCACCACCCAGTGCCAGAAACCGCTACCGGTAGGGGCATCGGGATCGTAAACGGTCAGCGCGAGGCTCTTGGTATCGGCGGGTAGATCGGCCCACTGCAAGGCGGGCGAGATGTTCTCGCCGTGGGCGCCGAAATCGGCCACGTCGAATTCGTGGCGCTTGGGCATGAAGGCGTTATCGGAAAAGGCGTCGGTCCAGAGTTTCACGGGGATGCTCCTGAGGCCTAGGGCATGTGGGCGTCGGTCTCGCGCCAGACCAGACGATTGAGGTTGTAGCCTTTCTCGCGGGCGATACGCAGCAGCTTCTCGCTCTGCGCCGCGGAAATCTCGGGCTTGCGCGCCAGCAACCAGAGGTATTTGCGATCCGGGCTGCCGACCAGGGCGGTCTTGTAGTCGTCATCGACATAGAGGATCCAGTAGGGTCCCTTGGCCACATTGGGCAGCACGCCACTGAACCAGGTGTCGAAACGCACTTCCAGGCGATCGGTCACGCCCGGCTTGATCGGGGTGGCGGTACCCGTGGCTTCCTGGACCTTGCCGTCCAGGGTGCGGCAGCGATTGAACACGGCTACCGAGCCATCGGCCATGACGTGATAGTTGGCGTCGGACTGGGCGCACTTGCGCTGGAAGAACATCGGCAGCCGCGCCACCTCGTACCATTGGCCCTGGTAACGCTGCAGATCGACATTGCCCGCGGTGAGCGGCGGGACCTCGCGCGGACCACTGGCGCAGGCCGCGAGCAGTCCGGCGGCGCCCGCCAGCAGTAGAATCTTGGTAGAGGTTTTCATCGCAGACCCTGCCCGGCGAACATCGCCACCTTGTCGTTGAGATACTGCACGCTGATGAAGGAGCCGCGATCGCCCCAGGTACAGGTGGTGACGCCCAGGGCGCCCGCGCATTCCGTGGGTGCACCCAGGACCTGTTCCACCTCGGCCTTGGTCTGGCCGGCCTTGAGCCGGGAATAGTTTTCCTGATTGACCTTGCCGCAGCCGGCCAGCAGCAGACCGCCCACCAACAACAGCGCCATGCGCCCCTTCATAACTGCCTCCTCTCGTCCTGACGGCAAGGCTATAGAGCCCGCCCCGCCGCCAGGGTTCGCTTCGTCAGAAGCTGTTCACGATTTCGCGAGCTAGAGCCAAGCAAGACGAAAATGCCTAAGAAAGCGGAATTTACAAATAGTAAATGAGCATTTCGAAGGCGTTTTCAACGCCGCTTGGCCGACGCGCAGCAGATCGTGAGCGGCTTCTTAGCTGGCGAGATAGGAGGAGCGGGTCAACCCCAGGCGCATGGCGTCGAGGAACTGGGTGCGTTCGCGCGCGGTGAGGCGCGCGCTGGCGACCTTGTCGCGGTAGTAGGTCATCAGTTCCTCGGGCGAGAGGTGCACGTACCTGAGCATGTCCTCGATGGTGTCGTGGGTCTCGATGCCGCCGTGGCGCACGCTGCCGTCGGCGTCCTGGTAGACGTTCACCGAGTCGGTGTCGCCGAACAGGTTGTGCATGTCGCCGAGGATCTCCTGATAGGCGCCCACCAGGAACACTGCCAGCAGATAGTCCTCGCCTTCGCGCACCTCGTGCACCGGCAGGCTGGTCTCGATGCTCTGCTCGTCGACGTACTGCTTGATCTTGCCGTCCGAGTCGCAGGTCAGGTCCTGCAGCACGGCACGGCGCACCGGCTCCTCGTCCAGGCGGGTCAGGGGCACGATGGGCAGGATCTGGTCGATGGCCCAGGTGTCGGGCAGGCTCTGGAACACCGAGAAGTTGCAGATGTACTTGTCGGCCAGCTTGTCGTTGAGTTCGTCGAGCACCTGGCGATGGGAGCGCTGGCGTGCCTTGAGCTGGTTGTAGAGGCGGCGGCAGATGGCGAAGTAGCACTGCTCGGCCAGCGCCTTGTCGCTCAGGCTCAGGGTGCCGGAGGCGTACTGGGCGGCGGCTTCGCTGACGTACTGGGTGGCGCGCCAGTAGGTCTCGGTGACCATCTCCGGATCGGTGTCGCCGAGCAGCTCGGCCAGCCACTGCACCACCTCGGCCTTGCCTTCGAAGCGCTCGCTGGCCGGCACGCTGTCGTTGTGGCGCTCGACGTCGGTGACCTGCATCACCAGCATGGCATGGTGCGCGGTCATGGCGCGGCCACTTTCCGAGAAGATATTGGGATGCGGCAATTCCTGCTGGTCGCAGAATTCCTTGAGCATGCCAACCACGGTACCGGCGTAGTCGTCCATGTCGTAGTTGATCGAGCTGGCATTGCGCGAATGGGTGCCGTCGTAGTCCACGCCCAGACCGCCACCGACGTCGATGTGATCCAGCGGCAGGCCCAGGGCGCGCAGCTCGGCATAGTAGCGGATGGCTTCGCGGAAGCCCTGGCGATAGTCGGCCAGGTTGGCGATCTGCGAACCCATGTGGAAGTGCAGCAGGCGCACGCCCTGCTCCAGGCCGGCGGCGCGGAAGCGCTCGATCACCGACAGCAACTGGGCAGCGGAGAGACCGAACTTGGACTTCTCGCCACCGGTATCGGCCCATTTGCTCGACGCCAGGGACGACAGCCGCACGCGCAGGCCGATCTGGGGGGTGACCTTGAGCTCGGCCGCCTCCTCGATCACCAGCGGGACCTCGGATTCCTTCTCGATGACGATGAAGACGCTGTGGCCCAGCTTCTGGCCCATCAGCGCCAGGCGAATGAATTCGCGGTCCTTGTAGCCGTTGCAGACGATGGTGCCGCCCTTGGGCGCCAGCGCCAGCACCGCCATCAGCTCCGGCTTGGAACCGGCTTCCAGCCCGATGGAGACGTCGCGGGTGGCGATGATGTTTTCCACCACCGCTTCTTGCTGGTTGACCTTGATCGGATAGAGGGCGGTGTAGCGGCCCTGGTAGTCGAGACGCTCGATGTTGCGATCAAAGGCGCCGGTCAGGTGGCGCACCTGGCCCTGGAGAATGTCGGGGAAACGCACCAGCAGCGGCAGCGACAGCCCCGCTTCGCGCAGCTGGCCGACCAGCACATGGAGGTCGATCGGCTGGCCGTCCGGGCCGTGGGGGCGGACTTCGACGTTGCCGGCATCGCTGATGGCGAAGTAGCCGGCACCCCAGTGGCGAATACCATAGACGCTGCGGCTGTCCGCCACGGTCCACTGGCTGCCGTCATCTTTGCGCGTGCGTCGTGGGGACATTCGCGGGAATCTCCTGTAGGGAATCTTGCTTTGGATGGACCGCCGCCAGGGGCGGTAAGTTGTACGCGGGAGCTAGAAGGCCTGGCCTAGCCGCCCGACCGCCTGGTCTTGAAGCCGCGTTTTTCGAGTTCGCCGAGCAGCAGGTCGACATGGTCGCCCTGGATCTCGATGACGCCATCCTTGAGCGCCCCGCCGGTCCCGCAGCGCCGCTTGAGCGCGCTGGCCAGGTCCTTGAGGGCTTCCTCGTCCAGGGGGACGCCGCTGACCGTGGTCACTGTCTTGCCGCCACGGCCCTTGGTCTCGCGCCGGACCCGGGCGATGCCGTCGCCGGTCGGGGCCGCTGCCTGGGGGTCTTCCGGGCGAATGCGGCCGACGTCGGTGGAGTACACCAGCCGGCTGAGATCCGCCAGCGACGAGGTTTTCTTGCTCAAGGGACGGTCCTCCCAGTCTGGTTCAGACGCCGGGCGCCTGGAGGAAACCTTGGATGCAGCGCCGGCCGGCACGGGCCGCGCTGGTCCGGGGCCGCGCAATGTAGCAGCATCGCCCGCGGATGCTAAGGCGCGAATGCGAGAAATTAAGGCAGGGATGCGACATCCGCCCGGCTGATGGCCAGGCGCAGGGCCGCCAGCGAATCCGGGCAATAGGGCCGCTGACGAGCCTCGGCGAGAATCGCCGCCGGAGCCAGGAAGCGTGCCTCCAGCACCTCTTCCGGCTGCAGCCGCAGCGGGCCGTTCCAGTGGGCGCTGAAAACGCCGCCCCAGAGGCGATTGCCCGGCTCCTCGAAATAGAAGGTGCCGTGCTCGCGCAGGGGTACGCCGCTGACCCCCAGTTCCTCGGCCAGCTCGCGGGCCGCCGATTGCGCATAGCTCTCGCCCGGCGCCACCATGCCGCCGGCGGCCACGTCCCAGTAGCCCGGGTAGAGCGCCTTGCTCAGGGTGCGCCGGTGCACGCAGAGTTCGCCGCGGTCATTGAACAGCAGGATGAAGGTACAGCGACCGATCAGGCCGCGGGCACGCAATTCCGCCCGTGGCACCTCACCCTGGATGCGGTCGTCGCGATCGACCCAGACCACCAGCTCCCGGTCGGAGGCGGCGCGATGCGCCGCTTCGCGAGCATCCGGCGTCATCAGCCCTGTTCCAGCAACTGGCGCAGGTCGATGATGGCGGCGTTGGCGCGGGAGATGTAGTTGGCGATCACCAGCGAATGGTTGGCCAGGATGCCGAAGCCACTGCCGTTGAGGATCATCGGACTCCAGACCGGCTGCTGCGCCGCTTCCAGTTCGCGGATGATCTCGCGCACGTTGACCGTGGCGTTCTTCTTGGCCAGGGTGTCGGCGAAGTCCACCTCAATGGCGCGCAGGATGTGTGACAGCGCCCAGGCCTGACCACGGGCCTCGTAGAAGACGTTGTCGATCTGCAGCCAGGGCGTCTCGACGCGCTGCTCGTGCACTTCCGGCACCTGGCCGGCGGGGATGTCCTGATTCGGCCGTACCTCGGCGTCCAGGCGCACCCGGCCGACGCTGGCGGACAGCCGCTGAGACAGCGAACCCAGGCGGGTCTCCACATCACCCAGCCAGTTGCGCAGGTTGTCCGAGCGTGAATAGAAGTAGGCGGTGGGCTGGCCCTGGGTATTCTGGCCACCCAGGCGCGCCAGGTAGCGATCCAGGGAAGCGATGCCGGCGCGGTATTCCGACTCCGACGAGGGCATGGCCCAGCTGTGGTTGTCGAAGTTGAAGCGCGGCTCGGCCTGGGCCAGGTCGACGTCCTCGGTGGACTGCGACTGGGAACGGGCGAAGTCCTTGCGCAGGGCGCGCGCCAGATCGCGGGTCTGCACCAGCACGCCGTATTCCCAGGACGGCATGTCGTCGAGCCACAGGCCCGGCGGGAAGATGTCGTTGGAGAGATAGCCGCCCGGCTTGTCCAGCAGGGTGCCGGCCACCTGCTTGAGGGTCTCAACCGTGGTGTAGCCGAGCACCAGCTTGCGACCACTGGCCGCGGCCGCCTCCTGGGCATGCTGCTGCACCGGGAAGAAATCCGGTTCGCGACTCCAGTACCAGCCTATCGCCAGGGTGACCAGCAGGTAGAGCGCGATCAGCACTGCCACCAGCCGGAGCCATCCCGACCTCAAGTTCCACTCCCGCATGGGCAATTCCTTGCAATGATTTCAAAGATGTTGGCGCTTGGACCCCAGCCGGCGACGCCGGTTGCGCCGCCATCGACGGCGGTGCGGGCACGACGCACCTGGACAGCCGCTTTCGAGACTAGGGTAACAGGCGACGGACGCTACTCCAGAAGCGACCGACAGTGTCCATGCGAGCGGCATAGCCGCCGCTAACCAGGGTACCGCCCCTCCCCTGCCAGCCAGCAATTGGTAGCATAGGGCCACCACCTCAAGAATGACGGAACAATTCGTGAGCGAACCAGATGATCCGAGCCGGGACCGCCTCAAGCTGCACTTCGCGCAACGGGTCATCCACCAGTCGCGCCAGGTGCTGGAGATCTGGCAACGGCTGCAACGAGACGAGTGGACGGCCGGCAGCCTGGTCGAGCTGACCGACGCCAACGCGCGCCTGCTGCAATATGCCAAGCGCTTCGAGCAGCAGGGTCACGCCGAGCTCGCCGAGGCCATCGGTGCCTCCCTGGCCCAGGTCACCGCCAATCGCGGTCGCCTCAACAGCCAGGCCATCACCGAACTCAGCCAGGCCATGCAGAGCCTGTCGCGCACCGGGCTGCGCCAGGGCGACCAGCTGGAGACCACCAGCCTGCCGCCGCTGCGCAAGCCGATCTACATCGCCCTGCTCGACAGCGAGCGCGCCGAGCGGCTGGCGCAGCAGATGGAATACTTCGGCGTCACCATCCAGATCATCCCTGGCGCCGACGACTTCCGCGCGATGATGGACAGCCGTCACCCGGCGGTCATCGTCATGGACGTGGACTTCGGCGGCGCGGGCGCCGGCATCCAGCTGGCGCTGGAAGCCCAGAGCGGTCTGGAGCGCAAGCTGCCGGTACTGTTCTACAGCCACCAGGAAGCCGACACCCCCTTCCGCCTGGCCGCGGTGCGCGCCGGCGGCCAGGAGTTCTATACCGGCACCCTGGATTCGGCGCGGCTGCTGGAAAAGATCGAGATCCTCACCCGCACCGTCTACTACGATCCGATCCGTGCCCTGGTGGTGGACGACTCCCGCGCCCAGGCCATGGCCACGGAAATGGCGCTCAACAGTGCCGGGATCGTCACCCGCACCCTGATGCAGCCCGGCGCGGTGATGGCGCACCTGGCCGAATTCGTGCCCGACCTGATCATCCTCGACATGTACATGCCCGAGTGCACCGGCACCGAGCTGGCCAAGGTCATCCGCCAGCACGAACGCTATGTCAGCGTGCCCATCATCTATCTGTCGGCCGAGGACGACCTCGACAAGCAGCTGGACGCCATGAGCGAGGGCGGCGACGACTTCCTCACCAAGCCGATCAAGCCACGCCACCTGATCGCCACGGTGCGCACCCGCGCCGCCCGGGCCCGCAGCCTGCAGGCGCGCATCGTCCAGGACAGCCTCACCGGCCTGTACAACCACACCCACACCCTGCAGCTGCTGGAAGATGCCTGCTTCCGCGCGCGGCGTAGCCAGCGGCCGATCACCTTCGCCATGCTGGACATCGACCACTTCAAGCAGGTCAACGACCACTACGGCCACCCCATGGGCGATCGGGTGATCAAGAGCCTGGCGCTGTTCCTCAAGCAACGCCTGCGCAAGTCCGACCATATCGGCCGCTATGGCGGCGAGGAGTTCGCCATCGTGCTGCCCGATACCGACCTGGCCACCGCCACTCGCCTGATCGACGAGATCCGCCAGCGCTTCGCCGAGATCCACTATCCGGCGCCGCCCAAGGAACTCAGCTGCACCTTCAGCGCCGGCGTAGCGCAACTGCAGCCCGGACAGGAGATGCCCACGCTGGCCAAGCAGGCGGACGAAGCCCTCTATGCCGCCAAGCATGCAGGACGCAATTGCGTGCGCCAGTACGTCTAGCCAGACCAACCGGATGCCTCTGCTATGATCGGCGGCTGCCGATCGCCGAGAAGCCCATGCGTGTCCTGCTGTTCCTGCTCACCCTGCTGCTGACCCTGCCCGCCGCCGCCGGCCTGTTCGATGCGCCGCGCCCGACGGCCGCATTGGGCCTGGACGGTCAGCGTCCCAGTCAGCAATTCCTGCCGGTGGACCAGGCCTTTCGCCTGGAGCAGCGTCGCGACGCCGAAGGCCGTCCCCAGGTGCGCTTCATCATCGCCGAGGGCTATTACCTCTATCGGCAGCGCTTCGCCTTCGACGCCGACCCCGGCCTGCTGAACGCGCCGGTGGCCCTGCCACCTGGCGAGCCCAAGCACGACGAATGGTTCGGCGACGTCCAGGTCTATCATGCCGGCGTCGACATCCCCCTGCCCCTCGCGCTCGACCGCGGCGGCCAAATCAAGGTGACCTACCAGGGCTGCGCCGATCGCGGCCTCTGCTATCCGCCGGAAACCCGCACCCTGGAAATCGCCGGCCCCACGGCCGCCTCCGCGGCGAGCCCGGCGGTCACCGCCCCCGCCCCTGACCAGGTGGGGTGGAACAGAATCCTGCTGGCCTTCCTCGCCGGCCTGGGACTGACCTTCACCCCCTGCGTCCTGCCGATGCTGCCCATCGTCTCGGCGGTGGTCCTGGCCGGCAAGGCGCGCCCGGGCCGTGGCCTGCTGCTGGCGCTGGCCTACGTGGTGCCCATGGCGCTGAGCTTCGCCGCCCTGGGCGCGCTCATGGGCGTCTTTGGCGCCAGTCTCAACCTGCAGGCGCAATTGCAGTCGGCCTGGGTACTGATTCCCTTCGCCGCGCTGTTCGCGCTGTTCGCCCTGGCCATGTTCGGCCTCTTCGAACTGCGCCTGCCGGCGGCCCTGCGCGAGCGCCTGGAACAGCTCGCCAGCGGCACCCGCGGCGGCTCCCTGGGCGGTGCGGCCACCCTCGGCGTGCTCTCCAGCCTGATCGTCTCGCCCTGCGTCTCGGCGCCCCTGGCGGGCCTCCTGCTCTATATCAGCAGCACCGCCGACTGGCTCGGCGGCGGCCTGGCGCTGTTCGCCCTGGGCCTGGGCATGGGCGCCCCGCTGATCCTCATCGCCGCCGGCGGCGGCGCCCTGCTGCCACGCAGCGGCGCCTGGCTGGTGGGCATGCGCAATGCATTCGGCGTACTGCTGCTGGCGGTAGCCCTGTGGCTGCTTGAACGCCTCCTGCCGGGCCCCCTGGCGCTGGCGGCCTGGGGCCTGCTGGCCGCCGGGGCCGGGCTGTTCCTTGGCGCCCTGGAATTCGTCCCCAAGCCGCCCCGCCAGCGCCTGTCGCAACTGGCGGGCCTGGCCCTGGTGGTCTATGGCGCGGCCGCCGGCATCGGCGCCCTGCGCGGCGCCAGCGATCCCCTGCGGCCGCTGGGCGACGCCGCGGCACCCGCCGTGGCTGCCCGCGCGGAGGTCATGCGCAGCCTGAACGATCCCACCGCCCTGGCGAGCAGCCTCGGCAGCGGGCGACCCCTGCTGGTGGACGTCTATGCCGACTGGTGCATCAGCTGCAAGCTGATCGAGCGCGAGGTCTTCGGCAATCCCGAGATCCGGGCACAATTGCGCGACTTCACGCTGATCCGTTTCGATATGACGCAAAGCACCCGGGAACAGCGCCAGTGGCTGGAGCAGCACGGCCTGTTCGGCCCGCCGGCGATCCTGTTCTACGATGCCAGCGGCCGGGAGCAGGCCAAGGCGCGCATCGTCGGCGAAATCGATGCCGCGGGCTTTCTCGGCCGACTCGACGAAGCAAAAAGGCTTATCACCAGCGATTAAAAGAATTTCGCCCAACGTGCGGGCATTTCCGGCAAACGTCTAGCGACTGGACAGTCACCTCCGGTTGCGGCATAGTCCGCGGCCAATCTGGTTGCGAAATCGCGAGGCAAGTGGCTATGGCGCATCTGCTGGTACTGCACGGGCCCAACCTGAATCTGCTGGGTACCCGTGAGCCGGGCGTCTACGGTGCCACCACCCTGGCCCAGATCAACGCCGACCTCGAAGCCCGCGCCACCGCAGCGGGGCATCGCCTGCAGTCGCTGCAGAGCAACGCCGAACACCTGCTGATCGAACGCATCCACGCCGCGCGCGACGAAGGGGTGGATTTCATCCTGATCAATCCGGCTGCCTTCACCCATACCAGTGTCGCTCTACGTGACGCCTTGCTCGCGGTGAGCATCCCATTCATCGAAGTGCACCTGTCGAACGTGCACAAGCGCGAAGCCTTCCGCCACCACTCCTATTTTTCCGATGTGGCGGTCGGTGTCATCTGCGGGCTCGGCGCCAGTGGCTATCGCTTGGCGCTGGAAGCCGCCTGCGAACAGCTCGCCGCCCGCGGCTGAGCGCGACCCAATATCCAGAACATCACCTGAACCCGAGGGGAGAGCCAACGCCAATGGACATCCGTAAAGTCAAGAAACTGATCGAGTTGCTGGAAGAGTCCGGTATCGACGAGCTGGAAATCCGCGAAGGCGAAGAGTCCGTCCGCATCAGCCGCAACACCGGCCGCAACCAGGGCATGCAGACCGTCTACGCCGCCGCTCCCGCGCCGGTCGCCGCGCCTGCTCCGGCCGCCCCGGCCGCTGCTGTGCCGGCTAGCGAAGCCGCCGCTCCGCAACTGACCGGTAACGTGGCTCGCTCGCCCATGGTCGGCACCTTCTACCGCGCGTCCTCGCCCACCACTCCGGCCTTTGTCGAAGTCGGCCAGCAGGTGAAGAAAGGCGACATCCTGTGCATCGTCGAAGCCATGAAGATGATGAACCACATCGAAGCCGAAGCCAGCGGCACCATCGGCCAGGTGCTGGTCGAGAACGGTCAGCCCGTCGAATTCGACCAGCCGCTGTTCACCATTGTCTAAGCCCGTGGAGCCCACGATGCTGGAAAAAGTCCTGATCGCCAACCGCGGGGAAATCGCCCTGCGCGTGGTGCGTGCCTGCAAGGAGCTGGGCATCAAGACGGTGGCGGTTCATTCCACCGCCGACCGCGAACTGATGCATCTGTCCCTCGCCGACGAATCGGTGTGCATCGGCCCGGCCCCCTCGCCCCTGTCCTACCTGAACATTCCGGCCATCATCAGTGCCGCGGAAGTCACCGGCGCCACCGCCATCCACCCCGGCTACGGCTTTCTCGCCGAGAACGCTGACTTCGCCGAACAGGTGGAGCAGTCCGGATTCGCCTTCGTCGGCCCCACCGCCGACGTGATTCGCCTGATGGGCGACAAGGTGTCCGCCAAGAACGCCATGAAGCAGGCCGGCGTGCCCACCGTACCGGGTTCCGACGGCGCCCTGCCGGATGACGAGGCCGAGTGCCTGCGCATCGGCCGCGAAGTCGGCTATCCGGTGATCATCAAGGCCGCCGGTGGCGGTGGTGGTCGCGGCATGCGCGTGGTCGAGGACGAGGCCGAGCTGATCAAGTCGATCAAGCTGACCCAGACCGAAGCCGGCGCCGCCTTTGGCAACTCCATGGTCTACATGGAGAAGTTCCTCGGCAATCCGCGTCACGTGGAAGTCCAGGTGCTCTCCGATGGCCAGGGCAACGCCGTGCACCTCTACGACCGCGACTGCTCGCTGCAGCGCCGGCACCAGAAGGTCATCGAGGAGGCGCCTGCGCCCCAGATCGACGAGAAGGCCCGCGAAGAGGTCCTGGCGCGCTGCGTCAAGGCCTGCGTCGACATCGGCTACCGGGGCGCCGGCACCTTCGAGTTCCTCTACGAAGACGGCCGCTTCTACTTCATCGAGATGAACACCCGCGTGCAGGTGGAGCATCCGGTGACCGAGATGATCACCGGGGTCGACATCGTCAAGGAGATGCTCAGCATCGCCGCTGGCAATCCGCTGTCGATCAAGCAGGAAGACATCAAGATCACCGGTCACGCCATCGAGTGCCGGATCAACGCCGAAGACCCCAAGACCTTCATGCCCTCCCCGGGTCTGGTCAAGCACTACCATGCACCGGGCGGCAACGGCGTGCGGGTGGATTCGCACCTGTACAGCGGCTACAAGGTTCCGCCGAACTACGATTCGCTGATCGCCAAGCTGATCACCTGGGGCAAGACCCGCGAAGAGGCCATGGCCCGGATGCGCAACGCCCTGGACGAGCTGATCGTCGACGGCATCAAGACCAACGCCGATCTGCATCGGATGCTGACCCGCGACCAGGCCTTCGGCCAGGGCGCGGTGAACATCCACTATCTGGAGAAGAAGCTCGGCATGCGCCACTAAGGACGTGACGACTGCGCGTCGGCCAGGCGGCGTTGGAAAGCGCCTGGATCGCCAGCCCGGCCTGGGCGGCCCCGTCGGAATGCTCATTTACCCTGGGTAGAATGGGCTTCCCTCGCGATTTCCGCCTTGCCTGACCTGGCTCGCTCGTACCGCCGGCTTCTTACCTAGTAAACGGGCTGCCCTCGGGCAGCCCGTTTTCATTTACCCTCCCCGCTTTGACCCGATTCAGGTAGCCCACCATGTCCTGGCTGCAAGTCCGCCTCGCCCTCACGCCCGCCCAGGCGGAAACCTACGAAGACCTCATGCTCGAACTGGGCGCCGTCTCGGTGACCTTCATGGACGCCGAGGACCAGCCGATCTTCGAACCGGATCTCGGCACCACCCCGCTGTGGTCCCAGACCCACCTGCTGGCGCTGTTCGAAGGCGATACCGACGCCGCCGCCCTGGAACAGCGCGTGCAGCTGCTGGCCAACGGCCTGACCTACGAGGTGGAGCGTCTGGAAGACCAGGAGTGGGAACGCAGCTGGATGGACAACTTCCAGCCCATGCGCTTCGGCCAGCGGCTGTGGATCGTCCCCAGCTGGCACGAGGCCCCGGAACCCGAAGCTGTCAATCTGCTGCTGGATCCGGGCCTGGCCTTTGGCACCGGCACCCATCCCACCACCTCGCTGTGCCTGCAGTGGCTGGACGGCGAACCGGTCGCCGGCCGGCAGGTGCTGGATTTCGGCTGCGGCTCGGGCATCCTCGCCATCGCCGCCCTACTGCTGGGCGCCGAGCGCGCCGTGGGCACCGACATCGACGTTCAGGCCCTCGAAGCCTCGCGCGAGAACGCCAACCGCAACGGCATCGATCCGGCCCGCTTTCCGCTGTACCTGCCCGCCGATCTGCCAGGCGAGCAGGCCGACGTGGTGGTGGCCAACATCCTCGCCGGTCCGCTGGTCGGCCTGGCCGAGCAGATCACCCGCCTGACCCGCATCGGCGGTCGCCTGGCCCTCTCCGGCATCCTCGCCGAGCAGGCCGAGGACGTCCGCGCCGCCTACGCCGGCTGCTTCGACCTGGAACCCACCGCCACCCTCGACGGCTGGGTGCGCATCAGCGGGACCCGCCGCCGCTGATGCGCAGCGGCGCCACCGGTCCGCTCACCCGGCGGCCCGGTGGAGGCCCTTCTTTCGCCAGGGCCTTCGGGTACACTAGCGCGCTTCACTCCCTGGCTGTCGCCTCGCCATGACCGAATCCCTCGTCGCCCAGTGTCCGCATTGCCATACCCGCTTCCGTGTCACCCAGGAACACCTAGCCGCCGCGGATGGCGACGTACGCTGTGGCGTCTGCCTGGAAGTGTTCAACGCCAGCAACCAGGCCGCGCCCCTGACGGCCCCTGAGCCCGCGCCGGCACCACCCGTGACCGCGCCGGCGCCCACGCCCAGCGAAGCGGCCTGGCCCCATGACGAACTGGACCTGAGCCACCTGGAGCTGGACGCCGAGGTCGCCCGCCTGGGCGCCCTGGAAGAACAGCGCCGCGCGCCGGTCGCTCCCATGGCGCTGCCCGCCGTGGCCGCACCGTCCGCCGTGACCACGCCGCAGGAAGAGCCGGCACCGGCCCTGGGGCTGGCTGCCCGTCGTCCCCAGGACGACGAAGAGGCCTACGAGCTGCCGTCGCTGGGCGCCGTCTCCGCCGAGCGCGAACCCGCGCCGGAGTCGCTGCGACTGCGGGCGGCGCCCGAGGCGGAGCCTGAGTCCGAGCCCCTGTCCCTTACCGCCGCCGAGCCGGAACCGCGACTCGAACCCGAACCCGAACCCGAACCCGAGCCCGAGCCGGCCTTGGCACCGGTGCCCGAGCCCGAGCCCGCCATCACCCCCTCGCCTGCCGTCGCGCCGGTGGCCCCGCTCGCGGCC
>NZ_WHOV01000001.1:0-5802 GCF_009765395.1 Pseudomonas sp. BAV 4579
CTCTGGCCTGCATTGATCGCTGTTGGCGCGTCGACTTTTCAGACAAACCCTAGGGAGTAGCCGGCCAGAATCATGAAGACGAAGCGCGAGCAATGGACCGTTCAAAAATACATCGCAGCGTTCTTCCCTGCCGACTACTCAGTGAGTCTTAGCCAGAGCGATATCGCGCAAAATTACCGTATCTTATCCGTGACCAAAAGCTTGACCAATTCAACTGCGCAGCATGAAGGCCCATTGCATAACATACTAGATGCTTGCTTTCTTAGCGAGCTCGCCCCAAAGCTTATCAAGCAGACCAAGAATGGAACCAAACCGGAACAAAACGTTGGATTGCAGCTAGCCCGCTCTCAAAATAATAGCTCAGCGATAGAGTAGAACTCCTACCATTGCAGTAAAACTTTTAGGCCATTCAAATTCCACTCGTAGCCGGACGCAGCATCGTATTAAGCTTAAGAGCCAAGGTATCAATGGCAAACGGCTTGGTCAGGATAGCCATTTGTGCATCCAACATACCGTTATGGAGAACAGAATTCTCTGCATAACCGGTGATGAAGAGAACTTTCAGTTCAGCACGTTGCTTTCTCGCCGCGCCAGCCAATTTGGCGCCATTCATCTCGCCTGGAAGCCCCACATCTGTGATCAGCATGTCGACAGGCGTATTGGAATCCAAGATCTTCAGCGCTGCGACGGCATCGCCTGCTTCAAGTACTGTAGCCCCCATTTCGTCGAGGGCTTCAGTTAGAAGCATTCGAATGGCCGGTTCATCTTCGACTACAAGCACAGTCAGACCGGACGGTATATCCCTCTGCAATACCTCAGCCTTTACCTCTAGCTCTTCCGTTGTCGCGTGATAACGCGGCAAGTACAAGGTCATTGTAGATCCTAGGCCGATCTCAGAGTAGGCCTTGACCTGCCCACCGGATTGCCGAACAAAACCATACACCATTGACAAGCCCAAGCCAGTACCCGAACCTACTGGCTTGGTGGTAAAGAAAGGGTCGAATATCCGCTGGATAGTCTCTGCCGACATACCTATACCGGTATCTGTGACAGAGATGCTGACATACTGACCAGCCGGCATATCTCGCTCAAACGCACTGCGCTCGTCTAGCCAAGTGTTGGCCGTTTCGATCGTCAAACGACCGCCTTCGGGCATAGCGTCCCGAGCATTGATTGATAGGTTTAACAGCGCATTGTCCAACTGATGCGGATCGCAAAAGCAATTCCATAGGCCGATCCCCGTCACCACCTCAAGTTGAATGTGCGGCCCGAGGGTACGGGCGATGAGCTCCTCCATATCACGCACGAGTCGATTGATATCCGTTGCGGAGGAAGCTAGCGTTTGTCGACGGGCATACGCGAGCAGACGATGTGTGAGCGACGACGCACGTTGGACAGCACTTTGCGCAACCCCAACATATCGCTCCAAATCATGAAATCTACCTTGCCTAACCCTCAACAGCATCAGCTCATGGCTGCCGCTGATTGCTGTGAGAAGATTGTTAAAGTCGTGAGCAATGCCACCGGTAAGTTGTCCCACAGCTTCCATTTTCTGACTTTGCCGAAGCTGCTGCTCAGCTGCATCCAAGGCCAACTGGTGTCGCTTAACGTCTGAAACGTCGCGAACGCAGGCGTAGAACAAACCGTTACTCGCTACAATATGCCATGACAACCAGCACTTTTGGCCCGCTTTGTTTTGCGCTTCAATCTCCACCTGATTGATATTGGTTCCGGAGGTCACATCCCCCAATAGCCGCTCAAGATGATGAGGATCAATAACCTCTCGAAAATTCCCAGCAAGGAGTTCCGACTCACTCCATCCTAGAGTTTTTTGCCAAGCAGGATTCGTGGCGATCAGCCCTCCATAGCTATTCAGCACACCGAGCATGTCGGGGGAAATTGACCATATGGAGTCTCGTTCTTCTGTTCTATGAAGGACTTGGCGCTCAAGCTCATCACCTGTCTGGAACAGCAACTCCAAGCTGCGCCGGAACAGCGCGCACACTACTGCCATGGTGCCGCTGACCAACGCAAAAGAAAGATTATTGACGACCTGACGTTGAGTAAACTCGAATGAGAAAGGCGTCCCCACGAAAAAGTACTCTGCACTAATGGTAGCGACGATTGTCGAGAGGATTGCCGGGCCGACCCCAAACCAGAAGCCATTGATCATTAGAAAGGGGATAAAAAAAAGATAGGGCAGCATGAATGGAGGCAATTGCATCCTAAGCGCTGTACAGCTACCCACAAGCACTAGGGCTAGCAGGTAACGGAAAGGCATTGGAAGGCGGATAGCTAGCAGCTTGAACAGTAGCATCAGGAAAGGCGATGAAACGGAAGGCACTGTGGCTCCCGGATTCCGAAATGGAGTCCAAAGGTAGTGAAGAAAATTCGCGCGATAATAGCTTCGCCGAATAGGTCGCGGGTGGGCCTTCGTCGGCCCGATTTACCACTCGACGGACAGCGAACGGCGGTTACGCACCCTTTGAACCATCTTGTGCTGTTGATAAATCTAACCTTCAGGCACCCAGATACGGTTTCCCGCTGACCCAGCGCGTCTGATCACGTTTCTTGTACCAGCCATCCCTCTGCCTGGTACTTCGCATGTCCGCCCTATCCTCCTGCTCCCCTTCTGAGCCAGCGCTCCGCTGGCTGATCTGTGCCCTTGCCGCCTGCAGCGCACCTATCGCTGCAGCGGACGTGCTTGCCATCTCCGACGCCACTTATCCTCTCATCAACAGCGTCGGCGCCCGGGTGGTGCTTTTGGATGCCCCGGAGCGCCTTGAGCAAAAGCTCTCTGAAGGCCTGCCGGCAGATCCGCGGCAAGCCTCGGCCATCATGCAGCAACGGATGCGCTCGGCATCGGCGCAGCAGCTGGGCCGAGATCTCGCCAAGGCGCACCAGGACGTTGCCGATGCCTGGAGCCTGGGGGTGACCAAGCTGCCGGCCGTGGTAGTGGATCGCCGGTATGTGGTCTACGGCCAGCCCGACGTGGTAGCCGCCGTGGCCAGCATCGAGCGCTACCGGAGTAGCGGACGATGAGTCGGTCTCTGCAACGTCTGCGGCGCCTGGCTTTGGCCGTCCCGCTCACTACCAGCCTGCAGGCCACAGCGGCTGTAACCACCGCAACGATTGTGTCGTCTTCACTATCGCCTGAGTGCCTCGAGTACAAGGTGGTTGGCATCTGCTACTGGCTGTTCTGCACCCCCTACGGCTGCAAGGTCAAGACCTCCGCCAAGGTCCGGCATTTCGTTCCCGATGCCGTGGTGTCCAGCTACGCCAACACCGGCGAAAACCCGTGGACGGAGATGGCTTCTTTCAGCCCTGTCAGCAGCGTCGCCGCCGGCGGCAATGACCCGGGAGACAGCGCAACCCAGGCCAACGCGACTATCAGCGCTCGGTTCAAGAATGCCGACGTCATCGGCCACCCGGGCGGCTACGCCTTCAGCCAGTTCGCGAGCGGCTCCGGCTATACCTGCAAAGGCGCGGGTACCGCCTACATGCCCTACCTGCTGAGCAACTACGACTATCTGGCCTGGCGGTACGGCCTCCCCGAGGCCGTCTATCCGGAGGCCCTCATCCCAGGCAAACGCGAAGTCGGCGGCACCCTGTCCGGCAACCTATGGGGCAACGTCTACCCGCGCAGCGGCTTCCTCCATCAGCCCGATGACTACAAGGCCGCGGCGGTTATGGCCCAGCGCGCCGGCGACGTCGTTACGCGCTCCAGACAGATCCACGTCTACCAGTCGTTGCTGGCCCAGCCGGAAGACGGCTACTGGCCCGCTGGCGAGCTGCTCGAGGGCGATGCCACTACCGGCAAGTGGCAGGAGCTCACGCCCACGCTGAGCCAGAGCTGCGCCGCCTTCCCCAACCCGGGACCACACGTCCAGGACGCCGTGGGCGCCTATGCCTGGGCACTGTGGCGCCCCTACAGCTGCTGCAAGCGCGAAGGCCAGGTCTTCCTGGGCAGCACCGACTTTCAATGATCAGGGAGCCGTCGATCATGAATACCTCTCGTCTCACCCTGCTTGCCAGCACCTGCCTGGCCGGTCTTCTCCTCGGCAGCGCTGTCCAGGCGGCCGATCCTTATCGCGTGCAGTCCCAGGGCAGCGTCATCGGTGACGATGTGCTCTATAGCGTCGGCGGCGGCAATGCCGTGCCGATGGGCAGCGTCGGCAACATGGACAGCATCCAGATTGGCGGTGGCTGGAACACCAACCTGATCTGCGGAAACATGAGCCTCACCAATACCCTTCAGAACCAGCTCAACGGGGCCACTCAGGGCTTCCAGACCATCATGAGTTCGGTGCTGCAGAACGCCACCGGCGCCGTTGCTTCCCTATCCGCCCAAGATCGCCCGTGCCCCCCTTCGGTTGATATCCGATGCCCGCAGAAGAAGGGATCGCCATTCCACCGAAGAACAGGATCAGTCCACCGTCCTCGGACAGATGGATTTGATCGAGCTGGACTCGGTAGAAGGCGATAACAGGTGAAAACCCCTGCTCCACGCGTCTCCCATCTACTCGGTCGTGCCCTGGACGTTGCAGCGTCACACCTAAACGTCCATGTCCAAGCCCAGCGCGACTACAAGCAAAAAACCGGCGAAGACCTACCCAAGGAATTCGCCGGCATCGTTTTTAGCGGTAACCCTCACGAGACCGTTCCGCGCCGGCTGCTGCTCGATGATCGTCTCTCTCCCCTGGAGCGCAATACCTGGCAGGTGTTTCGCCTGCTGATGAACGGCGATGGCGTCACCGCCTTTCCGACCTACGACCAGCTGCGGCCCTACCTGGGCAACAACCCAGGCCGTCCCGCTTCGCGCGAAACCGTGGCCAAGGCCTTGACCGTCCTACGGCTGACCCGCTGGTTGAGCCTCGGCCGCCGCGTCCGTGATGCCATCACCGGCCAGGTCCAGGGCAACATCTATATCCTGCACGACGAGCCGGTGGACTATTCCGAGGCCATCCAACTCGATCACGACTTCCTACCGCTCGTGGCTAACGGCCTCGAGCACTCGAACAGCTCCGTCCGTGAGATTGCCGGTCTCACTTTCGACGAGATGCTGGTCAGCGAGACTCAGGAACTGCCTACCCGCGTTGAGGTGTTCAGAGAGCGTTTCCGCGCCCAGAGACTTGGGGATCCTGCCCGTGCTGCGATCCCTCCGGCTGAGTTCGGATTCCGAACTCCGGTCTTGCCGGCCATGAATCACCAGAGTTCGGATTCCGAACTTAGTCAAAAAAGCCCAGTTGATCAGCTCCCACCCCTCAGTTCGGATTCCGAACTGAGTGTAAATTAGGGGGTTTCACCCTTAGTTCGGAATCCGAACTCATATAGTACGTATACGAATACTTATACTGATGTATCTAAAAGCTCTGTACTGCGCGAGGAGCAGGCCACGGAATTCACATGGCCCAGTGCCTACCAGCGGATGACGTCCCAGCAGCAGCAGCGAGCCCAACAGGCCATCGCGGCAGTTAGCCCTGACCTGAGGCAACCGTTGATCAAGCAATGGGGCGCGCGGTGCGCCTCGGGTGGGGTAGCCAAGCCCCTTGCCTACCTGATGAAGCTTATCCAGAAGGCCCAGACCGGTGACTTCAACGCCGATTGGCAGCCGGCTGTAATCCCACCAGCCGCTTCGGCCATGCCCGCGCCGGCACCCGTGGTGACTGCCATTCCACGGTTTGAGCCCGCGCCAATCCAGCCCAGAGCTGTCAGCGATGCTCAGACAGGAAATGACGTCTTCAAAAACCTAGGGTTTGTCTGAAAAGTCGACGCGCCAACAGCGATCAATGCAGGCCAGAG
>NZ_WHOV01000186.1:0-12408 GCF_009765395.1 Pseudomonas sp. BAV 4579
GAGCGCCAGCGCCGCGCTGCCGCCCTGGTGGAGCGGGTCGGGCTGCCCGGCGATACCCTGCAGCGCTTCGCCCACGAATTTTCCGGCGGCCAGCGGCAGCGCATCGCCATCGCCCGGGCGCTGATCGTCGAGCCGCAGGTGCTGGTATGCGACGAACCCACCTCGGCGCTGGACGTCTCGGTGCAGGCGCAGATCCTCGATCTCCTGCGCGAACTTCAGGTGGAACGGGGCCTGGCCTATCTGTTCATCACCCACAATTTCGGCGTGGTCGAGTACCTGGCCGATCGCATCGCGGTGATGGACGGCGGTCGCATCGTCGAACAGGGCAGCGCCGAACGGGTGCTGCGTGCGCCCGCTCACGCCATGACCCAACGCCTGCTGGCCGCCGTGCCGCGCCTGGATTTCGGGAACCCGCCATGAATTTTACACCGCGCATCGCCCTGGCCGACTTCGAGCTGGTCTGGCCTCAACCGCGCCTGGCCGAGGCTTTCGCCGAGGCGCTGAACTGGAGCTATGCGGAGCATCGCCGCTTCCTCGGCTGGGCCCGGGAACACACCACGGTCGCCCAGGCCCGCGACAGCCTGCTCGCCGCGCGCGGTGCCTTCACTCTGGCCCAGGGCGAGAAACGCTACTTCCTGGTGCGCGGTGACGTGTTGCTCGGCTGCCTGGGGCTCACGCCACTGGACGGCGGGCGGCGCTACGAGATCGGCTACTGGCTGCACAGTCTGCATACCGGGCAGGGCCTGATGACCGCCGCGCTGCGCTACTTCGTCGAGCAGCGCGGCGCGGCGGGGCTCTTTCTCACCACCTCGGCCGCCAACCACTCCAGCCAGCGCCTTGCCGAACGGCTGGGCTTCCGGCGCGTCCGGGTACTGGAAAACGATAGGGAAGGTCCGGACGGGCAGCGCTGCGCCACCTGGGTCTACGACTTGCCGCCGCAGGTGAAGCCATGACCACCCTGAGCGTTCCGCTGCAGTATCCGCCCCGCTTCGCCGTGACCGAGGCGGTGGAACTGATCGACCTGACGCTGGCCGATCCCGCCGTGGTAGCCGACTACTACCGGCGCAATCGCCAGCACCTGGCGCTGTCGATGCCGCGGCGCTCCGATGCCTTCTATACCCTGGCGCAGTGGCGGGGGCAGGTAGCGGCCTACCGCGCCGGCGGCCCGGGCCTGAGCGAATTGCGCCTGGTGCTGCGGGCGGGGCCACTGGTGATAGGCACGGTGAATTTCAGCCAGATGGTTCGCGGCGGTTTCCAGGCCTGCTACCTGGGCTACGGCCTGGATGCAGCCTGGCAGGGACGGGGGCTGATGCGCCAGGCGGTGCGCCTGGGGCGGGACTTCGTCATCGCCGAGCTGGGCCTGAATCGGATCATGGCCAACCATCTGCCGGAGAACGCCCGCAGCGCTCATCTGCTCCAGAGCCTCGGCTTCGAGCGCGAGGGCCTGGCGCGGCGCTATCTGGAGATCGACGGGGTCTGGCGGGATCACGTGCTGACCAGCTATGTCCGTCCCGCCCCCTGAATGAAAACCGGCGGCACCTGGCCGCCGGACTTCCCTCAGACCCGCGCCGCAGTGACCGCAGCCGAGCCCCAGGTGGTGCGCCAGCGGCGCTTGACGCTGAGCAGGCCGAACCAGGCGAGCACGCCGAGGGCGGCGAACAGCCAGAGACCCAGCTGATAGTCGCCGGTAGCCTGCTTGACCGCACCCAGGCCGGCGGTGAGGGCGAAGCCACCGATGCCGCCCGCCATGCCGATCAGTCCGGTCATGACGCCGATTTCCTTGCGGAAGCGCTGGGGCACCAGCTGGAACACCGCGCCATTGCCGGCACCCAGGCTGAGCATGGCCACCACGAACAGGGCCAGGGCAGCCATGGCGCTGGGCAGGTGGAAGCCCACGGCGGCGATGCAGATGGCCGCCACGGTGTACATGCCGAGCAGCGCGCGGATGCCGCCGATGCGGTCGGCCAGGGCGCCACCCAGGGGCCGCATCAGGCTGCCACCGAAGACACAGGCCGCGGTGTAGTAGCCGGCAACCACCGGTTCCAGGGCATACTGGTCGTGGAAGTAGCCGGGCAGGGTGCTGGCGAGGCCGAGGAAGCCGCCAAAGGTCACGCTGTAGAAGAACATGAACCACCAGCTGTCCTGGTCGCCTAGGGCGCGGCCGTAGTCCGCCAGCTTCTTCGGTGCCGGGCGTTCCGGGGCGTTGCGGGCACAGAGCATGAAGACCACCAGGGTCAGGATCAGCGGGATCAGCGCGAAGCCGAACACGTTGGTCCAGCCAAAGGCCTTGGCCAGCGCCGGGGCGAAGAGGGCGGCGAATACCGTGCCGGAGTTGCCGGCGCCGGCGATGCCCAGTGCCTTGCCCTGGTGCTGCGGCGGATACCACTGGGAGGCCAGCGGCAGGGCCACGGCAAAGGAGGCGCCGGCGAAACCGAGGAACAGGCCCAGCACCAGGGTCTGCTCATAGCTGTGCACGCCGTGCTGCCAGGCCACCAGCAGCGCCAGGATCACCACCACCTGGCCGATGATGCCGGCGGTCTTGGGTGACAGTCGATCGGCGACGAAACCCAGGATCAGGCGCAGGACAGCGCCAGCGAGGATGGGCGTCGCCACCATCATGCTGCGCTGCTGGGTGGTCAGCTGCAGGTCGGTGGCGATCTGCACGGCCATGGGGCCGAGCACATACCAGACCATGAAGCTCAGGTCGAAGTAGAGGAAGGCGGCGAACAGGGTCGGCGCATGGCCGGCTTTCCAGAAACTGGGACTCATGGAGGCACCTCGGGTACGTCACGGGCATGAAAAAGGCGCCAGTCACCCTTGCCCGTTGCCGGGAGGTGAACTGACGCCTTTGTCGATTGGGGTGACCGCCGTTGGCCACCGCTACCCAGGTCTTTGCAAGAGCGAAGCCAAGTTGAGTAAGCCCAGTGTTAACAGGTGATCGCGATATTGGTAGCGTCTGAATCGGTCAAGGCGCTGCACAAGGATTGAGCGCCGTCACGGCGGGTTGCCCCTTGTTGGCGCTTGTGAAGAAGTAGTGTGGGCTAGGTTGGATCGCGGCCATGGGCCGCTCCTACGGATACAGCAGCGTCTGTAGGAGCGGCCCGTGGCCGCGATAATACGCTCAATGCCTTACGTCCATTCGGTGTATTGCCTGCACCGCCACGCACTGATGGACAGGGCAGTACGCCGACAAGGCGGCTCCGGATGGTTACTTCGCGTACTTGGTCTGCAGCGCCTTGGCTTCCTGGAGGTGGTGCTCCAGCGTCGGCAGGGTCTTTTCGGCGAAGGCCTTGAGCGCGGCGTCATCGCCGGTCTTGGCTTCGTTGCGGAAGATCTCGATGGTCTGCTCGTGGGCCACGACCTGGTTGTTGGCATAGGAGCGATCGAAGGAATCGTCACGCACCTGCAGGATCATGGCCTTGGCCTTGTCCATCAGCTCGGCGTCGGTGGAGACTTTCAGCTTTTTCTCCTGGGCCAGGCTCTTGAGCTGCTCGTTGGCCTTGGTGTGATCGTCGATCATGCTCTGGGCGAAGGTCTTGATGTCCTGGGACTGGCTCTTTTCCAGGGCCAGCTTGCCTGCTTGGATTTCGGCGATGCCCTTGGCCGAGGCGTCGTCGACGAATTCGGCCGGCGACAGCTTGTCGGCGGCCTGGGCCAGACCGGCACCGGCAGCCAGCAGGATGGCGAGGGACAGGCTGGAGGCTTTCTTCAGCATGGGCGTCATGGACGTGCTCCTGATTTTCTGGGCAGTAAGGGAAGGGCGTCACCGGCTGGCAGTGAGCGCACCTGCAAAATGGGACCTGCCTAAAAAGTCATACGTTCCCTGAGGAAAGCGTGCGAAGCCAGATCAGGTGCGGCTTACGCTTGCGCGAAACGCTTCGTAGGCGTCGAAATCGAAGCGCGTCGCCGAGACGATCTGGCTCTGTTTCAGGGTCAGGTAGATGTCCTTGCCCTTGTCCGCATAGTGGGTGGTGAAGGTCACCCAGAGTTTGTCCTTGTCGCGGTAGCCACTCATGATCGGCTTGATGCAGACGTCCTGGTCGGCCCCTTCGGTTTCGCTCGGCTCGCCCAGGGTGGTGATGCGACCGACATACACCTTGCGCTCTTCCAGGGTCAGCATCAGCGTCTCCTTGTTGATGGAGGCGGTCATCAGCAGATCGTCCAGCGGACTGTCCTTGAGGATCCCGGCGAGGATGAAGGTACGGTAGTTGTCCTCGCTCAGGCCGTACTTGCGCTTGATGGTCCAGCGCGCCAGCGCGGCCCAGGCACCGGGGATCAGCAGGGCGGTCACCGTCACCACCAGGATCCAGGCGGCCTGCAGCGGGTCATCCAGGGTGCCGGTGCGCCGCAACAGCTCGGCGAGACCGGCGAAGTAGTCGAGAGAAAAGATCCGCGCGCCCCACGACCAGCTGCGCCCCTGCAGGACTTGGGCGATGCCCAGGTGCAGGATCACGGCGAGCAGGGTGCAGAACAGGCCGAAACGGGCGCTCTGCAGATAGAGGTACTGGCCCTCGTAGCGGTGCAGGCGATAGAAATAGAGCGGATGCTTGTGGCGGACGAGAAAGCCACTGACCAGGATCGGCAGGAGCAGCAGGAACATCAGCGGTTGATGAGCCGCCGGGCGCGGTCCAGGTCTTCCTTGAATTCGGGGGAGTCGAAGACCTCCGCCGGATCGATGCGCAGGGTACCGCGGCCGACCACGCGCATGGACTTGTAGGAGTTGTTGATGCTCGCGGCCAGCTTGAGATCGTCGGCGGAGGGCGATTTGAGCAGGTTGAACAGGCCTTTCAGCATGACAATATCCTGGGGATGCACTAGGCGCTTATAGCTTGGAACACCCGGACTGACAAGAATTCGCCGCGCCGCCAGTCGACGGCGCGGCGAAGACTCAGGCCGGCTCGACGCCGGATTTGCGCGGGGCCGCCTTGGGCAGCAGGCCGTCGGCGCGGAACATCTGCTTGATGCCACGCACCGCCTGACGGATGCGGTCCTGGTTCTCGATCAGGGCGAAGCGCACATGGTCGTCGCCATAGTCACCGAAGCCCAGCCCCGGCGAGACGCAGACCTTGGCCTCGGCCAGCAGCTTCTTGGCGAATTCCAGCGAACCCAGGTGGGCATAGGGCTCGGGAATCTTGGCCCAGACGTACATCGACGCCTTGGGATTCTCCACCATCCAGCCGGCTTCGTGCAGGCCACGCACCAGCACGTCGCGGCGCTGCTGGTACTGCTGGGCGATGTCGCGCACGCACTGCTGGTCGCCTTCCAGGGCGGCGATGGCCGCCACCTGCAGCGGGGTGAAGGTGCCATAGTCGTGATAGCTCTTGATCCGCGCCAGGGCGGCGACCAGCTCGGGATTGCCGACCATGAAGCCGATCCGCCAGCCGGCCATGTTGTAGCTCTTGGACAGGGTGAAGAATTCCACCGCGATGTCCTTGGCGCCGGGCACCTGCATGATGGAGGGCGCCTGCCAGCCGTCGAAGACGATGTCGGCATAGGCCAGGTCGTGCACCACCAGCACGTTGTAGCGCTTGGCCAGTTCCACCACGCGCTCGAAGAAATCCAGTTCCACGCACTGGGCGGTGGGGTTGGAGGGGAAGCCGAGGATCATCATCTTCGGCTTGGGGATGCTCTCGCGGATGGCCCGCTCCAGTTCGGCGAAGAAGTCCATGCCCTGCACCAGGGGCACCGAACGCACCTGGGCGCCGGCGATCACCGCGCCGTAGATGTGGATCGGATAGCTTGGATTGGGCACCAGCACGGTGTCGCCGGCATCCAGGGTCGCCAGCATCAGGTGCGCCAAGCCTTCCTTGGAGCCTATGGTGACGATGGCTTCGCTGTCGGCATCGATTTCCACTTGGTAGCGATCGCGATACCAGTGGGAGATGGCGCGACGCAGACGCGGAATGCCCTTGGAGCTGGAATAGCCGTGGGTGTCCTCGCGCTGGGCGACCTGGCAGAGCTTCTCGACGATGTGCGGCGGGGTCGGGCCGTCGGGATTGCCCATGGACAGGTCGATGATGTCCTCACCGCGACGGCGCGCGGCCATCTTGAGTTCGGCGGTGATGTTGAAGACGTAGGGGGGCAGGCGATCAATGCGCGCAAAGCGGCGCACGGGACTGGAGTCAGTCATGCGTTCCTCGAAGTACGTAAGCGCCCGGAACCGTCCGAGCGACGTGGGTCACAGGAGGTGACCTGCCGCGGACATTAGCCGCAGGTCGCTGCGCTTGTCGAGGAAAAAATCTGACGGGTCCGCGCGGCCTGTCTCAGCCGAGCAATTCGCTCATGGCGATGATCTGGTCCGCCACCTGGATCAGCTTCTGCTGCTTGCTCATGGCCTGGCGGCGCATCAGGGTATAGGCCTCGTCCTCGCTGCAACCGCGCATCTTCATCAGCAGGCCCTTGGCCTGGTCGACCTTCTTGCGCTCCAGCAACTGTTGCTCGCGGGCCTGGAGTTCGGCGCGCAGGGCCTGGTCGGTCTCGAAACGGGCGCGGGCCACATCGATGATGGCCTGCAGGCGGCTGGTCTGGATGCCCTCGACGATGTAGGCGCTGACCCCGGACTGGATGGCCCGGCGCATCACCGCCGGGTCGTGCTCGTCGGTGAACATGACGATGGGGCGTGGCCGGTCGCGGGTGACCAGGCAGACCTGTTCCATGACGTCGCGACCGGGTGACTGGGTGTCGAACAGGATGACGTCCGGCCGCAGGGCCTCGATGCGCGCGGGCAGGTCGATGGTCAGGCCGGATTCCTCGATGACCTCGAAACCGGCCTCGATCAGCGCGGCCTTGAGACGGCCGACCCGCTTGGGGGTGTCGTCGATGAGCAAGATGCGCAAGGTCGTTCTCCCTAGTGATCGCTGAGCGCGTGGATGGCGAAGCTGCGGGCATAGCCGGCCGGATCGCTGCCGTCCCAGGTGCGACCGTCGAACAGGATGCTGCTGCGCCGGGTCGGTGGTACCGCCAGACCGAGGTCGGTGGCAGCCTGCCGGTACAGCTCGGTGCATTGCACGGCCTCGGCGATGGCCAGGTAATCCGGCTCCTCGCGTAGCAAGCCCCAGCGGCGGAACTGGGTGAGGAACCAGAGGCCATCGGAGAGATAGGGCGGATTGACCGTGCCCTGGCGATGGAAGGCTAGGGGGTGCTCGTCCTCCCAGTGACCATCCAGGCCGTCTTCGTAGTGACCGAGAAAGCGCTGGGCGAGCAGCGCCGGGTCGGTATCCACATAGTCGGCACCGCTGATCAGCTGGGCGGTGCCCAGGCGATTCTCGCGACTCTCCTCGATGAAGCGACTGGCGTCGAGTAGGGTGCGGATCAGCGCCCGGGCGGTGTTGGGATAGCGCTCGGCGAAGCTGCCGGTGCAGGCCAGTACCTTTTCCGGGTGGTCCGGCCAGATGGCCTGGGTGGTGGTCAGGGTGAAGCCCTGGCCGCGCGCCACGGCGGCAGCGCCCCAGGGTTCGCCGACGCAGAAGCCGTCGACCCGGCCGGCAGCCAGGTGCTCGGGCATCTGCGGTGGCGGCACCAGCGCGGTACGCACGTCCTTGAGGGGATGGATGCCCTGGGCGGCCAGCCAGTAGTAGAGCCAGAAGATATGGGTGCCGGTGGGAAAGGTGTGCGCCAGGGTCAGCGGCCTGGCATCCGGCTGGCGAATCCGCTCGACCAGGGAGGCCGTGTCCCGGACGCCTTCCCGGGTCAGGCTGCGCGCCAGATTGAGACTCTGGCCGTTCTGCGCCAGGCTCATGAGCACCGCCATCGGCGTGGCGGCGGCGCCGCCCAGTCCGAGGTGGGCGCCATAGACCAGGCCATAGAGGCAATGCGCGGCATCGAGCTGGCCATTGAGCAGGTTGTCGCGCAGCGCCGACCAGGAGGGCTGGCGGTGCAGATTGAGCGTCAGGCCATGGGGTTCGCCAAAGCCCTGGGTCGCCGCCACGATCAGCGAGGCGGCATCGCTCAGGGGCAGGAAGCCCAGATTGAGCTCGGGCTTTTCCGGGGCATCCGAACCCGCGACCCAAAGATGCGCGGCGTGGGGGGAAGGCTGGGCAGGCATGGGGTCTCCGGCGACTGACGGACGTCCAGGCACCGCTTTGTGCACCGCTGTGGACGTCTCGGCTAGGGCCTGCACCATTTTGGTGACAGGCACGGCACCATCACCGGGCGTTCTCACGGCCACGACGCCTGCCGGACAGCGCCTCTGCGGCGGTCCGCGGCGCGGCGGGAGAAGGGGCGCCGGCTGAGGTCTGCCGGAGCAGGGGCAAAACCCGCGCCAAGTCACGGGTTGCCAGGAGAGGATTACTTCTGCGGGATCAGTAGCAGGCGATCACGGCCATAGACGCGCTCCAGATTCTGCGGCTGCAACGGCAGGCTCTGGTATTGGCCGCGGGTCCAGCCCTTGCCCGGGGTGCCGGCCTGGCTCGCCTGCAGCGGCTCGGCCAGGCCGAAGTCCACCACCAGACGCAGCACCGGCGCCAGCCAGGCCTGGTCATCGCCGCCCCAGTGGCTGGCGGTCAGGTCCAGGGTCGAGCCGTCGCCGCCACTGGCATTGCCATCCAGGCGGTGCAAGCGGCCCCACTGCCAGGCGGCGCGATCGCTGCCCAGCTTGGCCTCGCAGGTTTCGACGGCCCCGGCCAGCGCGCGGGCGAAGATCGCCGGCTTGTCTTCCCGGGCAGGCGTGCCGACGTCATCCCAATAGGGGCTGTCGTCACGGGCCAGGAGATGATCGACGATGGCGTTGTAGCCGGTGTCGCTGAGGGTGGTGAAGGCCTGCCAGGCGGGGCTCTTGGTGCCCCCCAATTCATCGGCGAAGGTCTTTTCGGCCAAGGCCTGCAAGAAGGCCTCGTAGAGCGCCGCATCCGCGGAGCCGGCGGCCAGGCGACCGTCGAAGCCCTGCAGACGGCGCAGGGCTTCTTCCGCCTGCTGGCGCTGGGTGGCCGGCAGGGCGGCGATGGCCTGGCGCAGCGGCGCGGCGAAGCCGGGGGCATTGAGCTGGGTCTTGAGCTTGGCGGCCAGGGTGGTGGTCTGGTCCTGCTGCAGGGCCATGGCGTCGCGGGTATCGAGGCGCGCCGAGCGCCCGGCCAGTTGCGCCAGGCGCTCCTGGCGCTCGGGGCCCGACCAGTTGCTGGACAGCTGCATGCCGTAGCCACGCGGCACCACGCGCTGGTTGGCGGCGCCCAGCCAGCCCTGGGCCGGATCCTGATCGTAGGGGTGCAGCATGGGATCGGCGTAGCCATCCCAGGCATAGCGCTCGTCCCAGCCGGGCGAGGGCAGCAGCCCCAGGCCGCTGCGGCGATTGGGATAACGGCCGGTCACCTGCCAGCCGACATGCTCGGCATCGGCGAATACCAGATTCCAGTCACTGGCGCGCAGCTCGCGAGCCAGTTCGAAGGCGCGCTCCACGTCCTTGGCGCGGGTGAGGTCGAAGAGGGCATCCAGGCTCTTGTCGGCTTCCAGGCGACTGCTGCGCAGGGCCAGGCCGTAGCCGTTGGCGTCCGGCGCCAGGGCCAGATTCAGCAGCGGACCGCGCGGACTGGTGTAGAGGGTCTCGCGCCGCGGCTTTTCACCGCGGACGAAAAAGGTCTCCACCCGCTCGCCGGCCGGCTGCCACTGGCCGCCGCTCTGCACCTGCAGGCGACCGCCCTGGCGCTGCAGGCGTTCGAGGTAGAGGTCCTGGCTGTCGCCCATCAGGGTCGCGGCACCCCAGGCCAGCTTGCCGTTGTAGCCGTCGAGCAGCAGCGGCAGGCCGGGCAGGGTGGTGCCCACGGCCTCGAAGCGCGGCGCCCTCAGGGTCACCAGGGTGAAGGGCGATTGGCCGGCAAAGGCGCTGACCTTGTCGACGCCGAGCAGGCTGCGACCGCTGCGGGTATGGCCCGGGGTGGCCGCCCAGGCGGTACCGGTGGGGCCACCGAAGGGGGCGAGCACCGCCAATTGCCGCTGGACCTGCAGCAGGGCGTCGAGTCCGGGCAGCTGGCCGCGCAGATTCAGGCCGGGCAGCTTGACCGTCTCCTCCTCTGGCAGGGGTTCGTCGGGGGAGGTGGGCAAGAGCCAGGCCAGGCGTTCGGGACCGACCTGGGCGGCCAGGGCCAGCGCCGCGGTTTCCTTGCGCAGGTCCACCGCCTGGGCGAAGTTGAGCAGTTCGAAGAGCAGCGCGCTGTCTTCGGCTTTCCAGTATTCGGCGCGGTAGTCGTGGCCATTCAGCGCGACCCGCTCGCCGGCGCGATAGAGGTAGGCGTTGACCCCCCGGGCATAGACCTCAAAGAAGGTCTTCATCCGCGGCGAAGCGTTGCCGTAGGCCACCTGGGCGGCCTTGCGCAGGTTCACGGCACGCATGAATCTGTCGCTGTCCAGGCGGCTTTCACCGTAGGCCTCGGCCAGCCGTCCCTGGGCCAGCAGGCGCAGCTCGACCATCTGTGCCAGGCGTTCGCTGGCGTGGACGTAGCCGAGGGCGAAGAGGGCATCGTGAAAGGTGGTGGTCTCGATCAGCGGCTGGCCGTCGGCATTGCGGCGCACCGAGGCGGTCTGCGCCAGACCGCGCAGGGGCAGGCTGCCCTTGAGTTGCGGCTGGCCGCGGGGCGACGGCTCCTCGACGAAGTACTGGCAGCCGGCGAGGGCGGTCAGCAGGCCGAGGGTGGCGAGGCGCAGCGGCGCGCGCGAGCGAAGCGGGAGAGGCGAGACCATGGACAGCGGACACTCCGGGCGGATGGATGCGAACGGGTGGCTACGTTAGCAGGGTCCACCGGGGGAGCAAGCCTCGGGCGAGGGGTGGCGTCTGGGCGCTGCCGACAGGTCATCGGGAAAGGCACCTGGCGCGGCACCAGACCGCTCAGCGCAGCGCCATCCAGATCAGCAGCGCGGCCTGGAACAGGCAGAACACCGCCAGGCAGCCGATGGCGAATCTCAAAGAGATGTCGTCACGACGATAGAGGGCAACGCGGTCCTCCAGCTGGCGCAGACTGGCATCGCGCTCGTCGATCACCCGGTCGCACTGTTCCAGCAGGGTGGCGCCGTCCAGCAGCGACAACAGCTGGACCTTGTCGGCGTTCCAGTCCTCGCGCAGCTGGCTGACCCGGGCTGCCCGGCAGAGCTGCTGACGTTCGTCGTCCGCTGCGGTTTCGATGGTGAAGCCCTGGGCGCCGAGCACGTGGTCGCGGCGTTTGCGGCTCTCTTCGTCGAGGGCGTCGCGGCGCGCCAGGGGCAGGTCCTGTACTCGGTAGTGGTTCCAGCGCAGGCGCGCCCAGGCGGCCGCCCGGGCCAGCAGGAAGCGGCCCAGACCGCGTTCTTCCGGCTCGATCTGCAGGCCGCGTTCGGGGCCCAGGCGGATTTCGCCGAGGCGATGGTCGACCCAGACCTCCAGCACGTTCACCTCGCGATGCAGCAGCTGACCGGGAATCTGCACCGTCAGTCGCAGCAGGCTTTCCTCGTCGCCATGGCGCTCGACCAGACCGAGTTGCACGAAGCGCAGCGGGCGCACGCCCACCCGCCGATCCGCCGGCTGCGGCATCAGTCGCAGCAGCTGGAAGCGCTCGGGCGGCAGGCTGGCCCAAGGATGGGGCTCATGGGGGACGGCTTCGACGGCCGGCGATGCGTGATCGGGGGTTTCCACGGTGGGACTCCAGCTGGCGCGCCTCCTGGGCGCCTTTGCTGGCTTATCGGCCAGGGTGCGGGGAACCTGAGCGCGCAACGAAGGCGCTCACGCGCTCGACCAGCGCGCGGGCCAGTGGCAGGTTGGAATTGTCGTAAGTGGGCAGTTGCGCCTGGAGGTCCGCTGGGGCGATGCGCAGCACGTGGTTCATGCCGGGAATGATCGCCAGCTCGGCATCCGGCTTGGCCCGCTGCAGAGCGCGGGCATCATCCACCTCCACCTGAACGTCATGGGTACCCTGGACGATCAGCGCCGGGGCGTGGATGCCGGCGAAGGCCTTGGCCGGGTCCTGGCGGAACAGCGAGATCAGATAGGGCTGGACGCTGGGGCGGAACAGCACCAGCAGCTCCTTCGGCACCTCGGGCACCGGCGTGCCGCGCAGCAACTGGTCGATGATCCACTGGGCGCTGGCCAGGCCGGCGGGCGACAGCTTGCCGGCCAGCTGCTCGCGCAGCACCACGTCGATGGGCCGGCCGCTGCCGGCCAGGGTGACCACGCCGGCGACCGGCACCCGGTCGGCGGCCAGGCTGGCGATCAGGGCGCCTTCGCTGTGACCGAGCAGGATCACCTTGGAAAAGCGCGGATCGGCGCGCAGCAGCCGGATCCAGCCGACCAGGTCGTCGACATAGCGCTCCACGCTGAGACGACTCTCGTCCGGCTCGGCGCTGCGACTCTCGGCCACCCCGCGCTTGTCGAAGCGCACGCTGGCGATCCGCTGCCGGCCCAGGGCCTCGGCCAGACGCTGCAGAGCGGCATTGCGGGCGCCGGGGGCGTTG